>JAXMMN010000033.1:0-10563 GCA_034366485.1 Bdellovibrionales bacterium | reverse complement strand
TGATCGTCCACAAAGTCGACAAGATGGATGCGGCTCAAATTGAAGGTGACCTTCTGATCGCTGCCAGTCGGCGATCTGCCGACACGATGATGACGGAGCTCGATCAACTGGTGGATCAGTTAGAGGTGGGCCCCGTTCGTGATCTCCTGCAGGCCACACTCATCGAGCCAGAGGTGCGGAAGCGTTTGCGCACTCACCCAGCCGCCAAAACAATTCACCATGCTTACCGTTCGGGATTGCTGGAACATATTTTGTCGATTTCAAAATTGATGAACCAGATTCACGCTCACTACACGGCTGAGGGCGTAACGCTCGATCGGTCGCTTCTCATTTTTGGTGCGATTTTCCACGACATTGGAAAGCTCTGGGAACTTGAAGGCGAAGGTCCCTACGGTTACACCGATCGCGGCCGCTTGCTGGGTCATATGTCGATCGCGGTTGAACTGATCGAAAGAAAGTCATCGGACATACCGGAAATGAATGACCGTTTGAAGGACAAGCTTAAGCACATTGTTCTCAGTCATCATGGCCGTCTAGAATACGGATCTCCCAAAGAGCCAATGTTTTTAGAGGCTTTAATTGTGGCGATGGTGGATGATTTTGATAGCAAAGTGAATGCAATTGCTCATTTCGTCGAAAATGAAAAAGCCAGCGGGGCGGAATGGTCGAGACTTCATCCGCAAATGAATCGATTTTTTCTTCTCAGATAAGGGCGACTTAGATGCTTGGCAATGTCTTTGATCTCATCAATGCCTACAAACGATACGACCCCGCGGCTAAGTCGCGGCTGGAAGTTTTTTTCCTTTACGCGGGTCCCAAGGCCATTGCGCTTCACCGTGTGTCACACTTTTTTTATCAGCTTCGACTTTATTTTCTGTCGCGTGTGGTATCCGAGATTTCTCGATTGCTAACAGGTATTGAAATTCACCCGGGTGCAACGATCGGTCGTCGACTTGTGATTGATCACGGTCTTGGGGTCGTGATTGGTGAAACGGCCGTCGTCGGCGATGACTGTATCATTTTTCACGGAACTACGTTGGGTGGGGTTAAATTTGAACCTGTTAAACGTCATCCAACAGTTGGAAATCGGGTTTTGATTGGTGCCGGGGCAAAAGTTCTTGGGCCCATTCACCTGGGTGATGACTGCCGAATCGGTGCAAATGTTGTGATCATGGAAGACGTTCCCGCCGGGGCTCGAGTGTCCGTGGCTGCCCCCATCATTCGGCCTTCTTCTCAAAAGAACGATCCAAAGAGCACGCCGCTGTGAGCGCCGAAAAAAGCGAGCGACGCAAGATTTCCCTCAAATCGCCATTGTTTGCGATCTTCTTGATCGTGATGGTCGACGTCCTCGGCTTTACTATTATTCTTCCGCTTCTTCCGTTCTATGCGCAGGAGTATGGAGCATCGCCGTTCACTGTCGGAGTTTTGGCTGCGACCTATGCCTTTTGCCAACTTGTTTCGGGACCATTCTTGGGCCGAATTTCTGACAAGTACGGACGTCGCCCAATATTGATGCTCAGTCAGGCGGGAACTTTTGTGGGCTTCGTTCTTCTTGGCGTTGCGAATTCTCTGCCGCTGATTTTTATTTCTCGGATCATCGATGGAGTCACTGCGGGAAACCTCACTATTGCACAAGCCGCAATTGCAGATGTGACGCCTCCAGAGGGTCGTGCAAAAGCATTTGGCATTATAGGCATCGCTTTTGGCTTGGGTTTTATCGTCGGTCCCGCGATTTCGGCGGCCCTCGCACCCATCAATGTTCACTACCCAGCCTACGTCGCAGCCGTACTCTCTGCGATTTCAATTTTTGCGACTTGGAAGCTTCTACCGGAATCCACGCAAACCGTGAGTTCACTGGAAAACGCCAAATCGCCAACCAAGGTTTGGGCTTATTTGCAGCGTCCGCACATGCGTTGGCTCTTGGTTGAATTTCTTCTGTTCGGATTCATTTTCGCGGGCTTTACCTCGGGCTTTGCGATGTTTGCTGAGCGCCGTTTCACCTACGATGGAAAACCGTTTGGCGCCCATGAAGTTTCGTTGCTTTTCACTTACTCGGGATTCATGGGCTTAATCCTTCAAGGTTTTCTCTTGGGTCGTCTGGTCAAAATGTTTGGCGAAGCAAAACTGGTTTGGGCCGGATTTTTTTCGATGGCCACAAGTTACTTTCTTCTCGCTGGCGCGGACTCGATCACTCTACTTGTCATCGCCAGCACCATAGGTTCGTTCGGTACGGGCGTCATTCGTCCAGCACTGACGGCGCTGGTCTCGCAGGCTGCAAGGGCCGAAGAGCAGGGCGCAGCCCTGGGGGCGACACAAAGCTTGGTGTCAATTGGTCAGGTTTTGGCGCCGCTTATTTCGGGAGCAATCATCGATTCATCAAAAGTGAATGCATCTGCCTTGGCATGGTGGGCCTTTTGGCTCGCAGGCCTTGCTGCACTTGGTCTAATTGTCCGACAGTTTTTGTCCAATCGTGACCCCGTCAATTGACTGCCGAGAGCTAAAAATCTAGGTTCCGGCCTTCATGAGAGGCCTTGCGCAGCATCTCTTAGCTCTACTTCTTTTTTTGTCCTGCTTTGTGGGACCAAGCCTGCGCGCGGCAAGCACCGCTTCAGCCACCACTTGCACGGCGAAATTAGATTGGTCGTGCTTTGATTCAACGGTCGCAATTGTTGGTCGTTCGGCACGAAACCAAGTGATTAGTTTTTGTTCGGGAGTCGCGGTCGATCCCGTGACGATCGTGACAGCAGGACATTGTATCGAATCACTCGCTTCAAAAGAAATCGCAGAAATCCAAATTTATGCGGAAGCTGTTGTTCGCTACGATCTTCAGCCAGCAGCTGTCGCTGATCGCATGGCACTCCATTTGGATCGTCTGTATAATCGGGAAACTTCTTTTTTTCATCGTGATCGCGGAATGCTGAAGCTGACGTCGCCATTGCCGCCACTGGCTTTTCCAAAAATCGATCGACCGACGGCTCGCACGATCGCCAATGGTGCGCGTCTTCAGCGAATTGGTTTTGGCCAACGCCGAACCGAAAGCGGACCTTCTATCGGACGTATGGAAAACCGTCGAACGTGGGTGCAATCGACGGTTCACACGGTACTCTCGGAGACGTTGGTCACCGAAGATCACCACGCTTACCCAGGTGACTCGGGTGGACCGCTATTTCTGTTTCTTCCTGGCGAAGGGCTGTTTTTCGTTGGTGTGCATTCGACCTTGGACGTTCGGTCGGGGCTCGTCTACTCGCCGCGAATTCTGTGAATGAAGTAAAATCATAAATTCGGCTTTGCGGTTATCGGCGGGGCGCTCGCTCCAAGTTTTTGCGAGGGATTGCAGCGTTCCTGAAATGACCAACTCTTGTGGCGAAGTAAAGTCGCAACCCAAAGTTGCATGGCGTGCAGGAAAAGCGCGACTGAGTTCACCCAAAAGTTTTTCTAAGCGGTACGGCGTATCCATTAGAACGACCGGCCGATCTTCTTGGGCCAACAAGCGTAAGGACTTTTCTCGTTCCTCGCGATCGTTGGGTAAAAACCCTCGAAATACGAATTCCGTTAGCTGCTGACCGGAAAGACTGAGGAGACACATCAAACTCGAGGCTCCCGGGGCAGACGAAGACTTCAGCCCTCGCTTTCGCAGTTCATGCACCAACGGTGCGCCGGGGTCGCAAAAACCAGGTGTTCCGCAATCTGACATCAAGGCCACGAAGCGACCATCGCGTGCGATCTTTTCAATTCGATCGGCAAGGCGCTGAACGTCTTCTGGTTTCGAGTGTTCGTTTAAGACTTCTAATTCGGGTTCGGCCCCATGGTTTTCCACTGGTTTTCTTGGTCGGCCGATTCGTTTCAATAGTGTGGTCAGTGGCCGAAACTCTTCGCCGATAACCAATTCGGCATCCAAAAGTAAACGGGTGGCGCGAGGGCTTAAGTCGCCATCGTCGCCTATCGGTGTTGCGATCAGGTAAAGAGCAGTATCCGTCATGGGGTGTCAAACTGGACGAGAATCGCCTCTCGGGTCAAGATGAAGTCATGGGATTAGATTGGAAAACGTTAGAATCGAAAGAACTTCTCGCCGCCGGCCTGTTTCGCTTGAGGCAAGACAAGTGCGAACTTCCCGATGGTCGCATCATGCCGAAATACTACGTCATGGAGTTTCCGGATTGGGTCAATATCGTACCGGTCACGCACGACGGTAAAATCGTCCTCGTTGAACAATTCCGACAAGCCAGTGGACGGGTGCACTTGGAAATTCCCGGTGGATCGATGGACCCACGGTCAGGAGAAGACCCGAAGCGAGCGGCCTTAAGAGAACTTGCTGAAGAGACCGGATTTATTCCTGACGATGTTCGATTGGTTGGAAAGCATTATCCCAACCCAGCGATGCAAAACAATGCGATGTGGACCTATGTGGGTTTCGGCTGCAAAAAGCTGGCGGAGCCACAGCCAGATCCCTATGAAGACATTCGCGTGGTGCAACTTCCCGTAAATGAGGTTTACGATAAAATTAGATCTGGCGAAATCGACCACTCGATTGTGGTGGCTTCGCTTCTCTATGCGATGTCCTTTTTAGGAGTGAGATAGCTATGCGCGCGATGGAAATTTTGAATTCAATGATCGACCTCGACAACTTCGAGTTTGTAGCGAAGGTCTTGCTGGCGGCGATCTGTGGCTCGGTGCTTGGCTTCGAACGTAAGCTCCACACTCGGCACATCGGCATGAAAACAAATTTTCTTATCTGTACCGGCAGTATGTTGTTTGCAGATCTTGGACTCGAGCTAGCAAAAGGCGTTGGCGGAGACGCGTCGCGAGTGACAGGTCAAATTGTCACGGGCATTGGCTTCCTCGGTGCTGGCGCAATCATGCGTTCCGACGGAGCGAATATTGTGGGTTTAACGTCGGCTGCCGTCGTGTGGGTGAATGCGGCGATTGGTGCAGCAATTGGGCTTGGTTTTTATCCAGAGGCCTTCTACTTCACACTGATTGTTCTCATTGTGATGCCGTTGCTACACCTGTTTGAACAGAAAATTCCAAAACCAGATTTTTTCCCAGATCCTCCAGACGAAAATGGAGACGGCGGCGGCAATGGAAACGGCAACTCCAGCGGAAGCGGCAAAAGTAAAATCGTCGGTAAGCGGGTGATGGAGTAATGCCAGACTGGCCGATTACGCAGAAACGGGGCGCGGGATCGCTGGGGCCTGAGCGTCTTCAGTCGCTGTCACGACAGAGTCTTTTTTCAGTTCATTCCAATGGACTTCGTGAAAGTTCGGGGAATCGAAGTCTACCGAACACGATACCATCATTCCGAGTTCTAAACTTCGAGGCAGAGACGTCGGGTGAAAGCTCGCACTTCTAAGAAGATGTTCGACACCTGTTTCCGGGTGAATCCATTTACAGACAAGTCGAATCAATCTTGCGCTCTGCACACGCTCAGTGGTGGCTTCGAGGGCGATGAAAATACATTTTGTTTTCGTCAAATCGCGCATTTGTCCAATTGGTTGGCCATCAAGGCGCATTTCCAAAACACGTCGTGCATGACGTACAGCCCGAATGGATTGCACAAGTAGAAAGGCGAAAAGTGCCCAGCTGGCAGCCGCAAAACCGCCAAAAACCGATGCCATGGTCGTCGATTCCGCTTTGAGGGCGTCTCGAATTTCAGCTGGATTTTCAGGGTTGTAGTAAATCGTCGTCGTGTCTCCGACGGAATAATTCGTGGGTGCGCCGATGAGGCGACGTTCAAAGACAGTGCCTGCTACTTTGTACTGGAAAACCGGTACAAGGATGTGTGCCGGGCGACCGGATTCTGACGGTACGGGTTCTTTTATGATCTCGACAACTTCTGCAGAAGCGGCAACAGCCGAGTTCGCGAAGATTCGACTTTTCTGCAAGGAGAACACCGAAAGACCTGTGCACATCACGGCCGCAACGAGAGCGAGACCTGCCGTCAGTGCGAGCTCGCCAGAGGTCCTGTTTTCTAGTGTTTCTCGAATCGTCTTAACCACATCTTCATTTCGGCTTTCTGAGTAATTGTCTTGAAGATGTCGACGCAGATTTCTCAAGATGAGACATCTGGCCCCTGGATCTAGACCAACGATGCAGCACAAGGCTTGCGACCTAAGTCGATTTGATTTTTGCTTCGAGCTCGGCCCATCGCGCGTAAAGTGACTCAATTTCACTCTGTGCTTTTGCAACGGCCGCATATTGCGCGGCCTGATCTTTCGTCGCCGCGCTTGCTGCTTTTGTTTCAAGTTCTGCAAGTTGGGCTTCCGCTTTGGCGATGACAGATTCCATCTGCTCAAATTCGAACTTTTCTTTAAAAGAAATTTTTGCTTTCGGTGAATTGGCAGGTGTTCCCGCGACAGATTTTTTTTGAGCGGCGCTGGCTTGCGGCCAAGTGGCACGCGCCATTTCCCATTGAAGGTAGGATGCGTAGCGAGTCAGTTTCGGTGCGTCCGGCGTGGCAAAGGACCAAATATCGTCGGTGACATTGTCCAAGAAAGTTCGATCGTGGCTGACGATCAAAACGGCGCCGTTGTATTCGTCGAGTGCTTCTTCCAATGTTTCTAAGGTGTCGAAATCGAGGTCATTCGTCGGTTCATCAAGAATCAAAAGTGAAGCTGGTTGCAAAAGGGTCTGAGCAATTCGAAGCCGCGCACGTTCGCCACCGCTCAAGCGGCCCGCCGGAAGATCGACTTGTTCGGAACGAAACTGAAACTTCGATAAGTAGCCCTTCACGTTGACCGAGCGCCCTTGATAGATGACGGAATCGCCCTCGCGAGCAAGATTCTTTGCCAGAGAAAGCTGTGAGTCGATCGAATCCCGTCCTTGCTCGAAATGCACGACCTTCAGATTTTCGGCGCGAACGACTTTTCCTTCGTCCGGTTTTTCCAACCCCAAAAGTGTTTTGATGAGCGTCGTTTTGCCGCAGCCATTGGGTCCCAAAAGACCAATTCTCGATTTCGAGGTCACGATCAGTTCGAGCTCTCGAAATAGAAACTCATTAGTCCCTGGACGAAGGCGGCCAATGCCTCTCGCGTCGATCAGCTTTTCGGGGGATTGTTCGGTTTCTGAGAATCCAATTGAAAGTCGGTTTTTTCTATTCAAGGTTTTCAGTCGCGAAACTTCTTGAGCCAATTCATCTGCGCCTTCGATTCGTGCGCGTTGTTTTGTTTGGCGAGCTTTTGCACCTCGACGAAGCCATTCCGTTTCTCGACGAAGGCGATTGGCAAGTCGCTTTTCTCGCTCTCCGAGACCAGCCATGAGTTCGGCTTTGCGTTCTAGGTAAGTCGAAAAACCTTCTTCTACGGTCAAAATGCCGTTGGGATGTCGGTGATCGAGTTCGTAAATTCGATCCACAGTACGCGACAAGAAAAGTCGATCATGCGATACGAGCACAAAGGTGAATCCACCGTTTGTCAGAAACTCTTCCAGCCAAAGAATGGACTCTGTGTCTAAGTGGTTCGTCGGCTCGTCGAGCAAAATCAAATCTGGCTCTGTCACGAGGACGGTTCCGATTTGTACGCGCCTTCGCCAGCCGCCGCTAAGTTCCGAGACGACGCGATCTTGAAGATCTGACAGTTCGAGTAGCGACAACGTTTGATCAATCTTGCGCAGCACTTGAGCTTCGTAGGGCTCTAGTCCCGAATCCTCGGCGGATTTTGAAAGCGCCTCTCTAACAGTTTGGTCGGCTGGGAAATTGGCGTCCTGTTCCAGTAGGGCCACGCGCAGGCCTCGCGCTGTCACGACTTCGCCGCCGTCGGGGCGCATCCGTCCACAAAGAATCTTTAACAAGGTGCTTTTGCCGGCACCATTGGCGCCGACAAGGCCAATCCGCGCTTTCGATGGAATTCCAAACGAGAGATCGCGAAACAACATACGGGACGCAAAACTTTTTTCAAGTTTCTGTCCCGTTAGTAGTGGAAGTTCTTGTCCGGCTGCCATTCGTGCAACCAGTACTAATGGCTTTAGTTCGGCAGGTAAAGACGTGTCGAGAAAACGACCTCTAAATTTTCCAAATTCACTTCTTTTGATGTCGGAACGGGAACATCAATGGTCACGACGTTCGCGCGAGCACAACGAACAACCAGCGAGCGTGGATTTGAAAGCTCGAGCGCTGAAACTTTCAGCTGAAACTTGCCGTTTGGTAGTTCCTTTAACGAAGACCCGACGACCGTCGCGTCATTCACACAGCTGAGCGTGAACTTCAGGCGAGCGACGGAATACTTCGTTGAACGGCATCGAACCGCGCGCGGCGGACAACGCGAAGTCACTTCTTCGACCGATTCAAGTTGGCCGGCGATCAGTCGAATTTCATCGGTTTCTGGCGGCAAAGTGGCGGAGGAGTGACCTCGGACCTCCCAGCCAGGAGGTGTCGCAAGCGCAATCTCCGATTGTGAAAACAGAGTGAGAGTCGCGAGGAATACAGTCAAAAATAGGGCTTTCATTGGAACTCCTACGAGTGCGTTGAATCTGCGCTTTGCTGTTTAGCGCAGGCACGCCGCTGTGAGGAAGCGGCATGCGAAATTGCCACCGAAATGCAGGAATTTCATAGCGGAAAGTGTGGCTGTCCCGTCTTACTCGAACTCTGACAGGGCAATTTCGAAATGTGGAATTTTTGAAATTGAGGCGTGAACCTCTTCAAGGCCGCTATGGCACGTATCAACAAACACCATTTTTACTTTCGGACAGCGCTTGGCAACGGCGTTGATGTTCACTGGCTCATTTTCAAAGAGCCATATCTGCTGATAGCGGTTCTGATAAGACTCGATCTCGTCAGCTTTGAAAAGTGCGTCGTCAAGCCCTTGTGTGGGTTTGAGGACCATTCGCGCGGACACATCGTTGAGCGGAAATCCCGTATCGATCAGCGACTGCTTTGTTCCCGCTTCCATTCGCGGGATATCACGACCAGTGAGGTAAATCACGTGGGCACCATAGCCGATGACGTCCGTGACAAATTGAACGGCGCCTGGCAGCGGCAGATCGTGCTTCAAAAATTCATTCGAGAAAAATCCACGCGCCCAGGCCGATTGAACGTCTTTGACGAACTCAGCATTCGAATCCGACCGAATCCCAAGACGCTCAAGCGGCTCGGTCAAGCCCCAGTCGCCTTTTCGAATTTCAATACGTTTCAGCGCTTCGCACTCTCTAGGAAAGCGCATTTGATTTTCGGCCGAACGCGCGTAGCGATCAAGAATAGCTGTCACACGAATGGCGAGGTCAAAGAGAGTGGAATCGAGGTCAAATACCACCAAGCAAGAACCTGGTGGTTGGATGGATATTTCTTTTAGAATCTGTTTTAAGGTCTGCATTGCCTAAGAAGCTTAACGCAGATCTTGTTTCTTGGCGATGCTGAATAAAACTATTGCTGAGTAAACCGTCGCTGGAAGACGACTTCGATATCTTTTTCTTTTAAATCGACGAGTGTGGTTGCAAACGGAATTTCGACAAAGCGGGTTGGCATCCGGATGCACATTGCCGCTAGCGACTTTCGATTGGTCACGACCAAAGCTGTGACAGTCAATGTGACTTTTCGTTTGCGGCTATCCTGTACCGTGCTGCTTGTTACGACGAGATCATCGAGGCAGCCGTAGAGAGGAAATTCGATTGCGACGGTCGTTGTTGAAATGCATCGGCTTCTTGTGCCGACGCCCATGCAGCGTGGAGTTGCGCTTGTCACCGAGCGAACTTCGCCAGCTGTGAAAACAAGCGAGTTGGCGCCGTCTTCCAAGTTGTACATGTCAAAAGGGGCCATTGAAACGGCGTGGGCCGAAAAACTGAGGACGAGGGTCGTAACGAAACCTAGAATTGTACGCATTGGGGCTTCCTTTTTTGGCGTGCTGGTTTTTTATGCAGTCGCATATGCTGAGGTTGTAGGCGCACAGAGTCATGCTTGTCGATCTCGGACGGGAGGGAAGCGAAGTTCTGCAGGAACTTCATGCGGACTTCTCATATGAAACAACGAGGCTTTTCTCGATTTTTATGTGGCGCAGCTGAAAGCTTGACGAACGGCCACAGGCATTAACTTGCAACTCCTTGGAATCTCTTGCTAGAAGCGGGACCGACCATCTTTTTCGGTGAACCTGCAGGGGGACTTTTCAATGGCGAAATACGCGAAACTTTTGGCATTCAGCATGGCTTTGATCGTTCTCGGAACGGCCGGTTGCAACTTCAAAAAAGCGGAGCTTGGAACAAAAGAAAACCCTGTAAAGCTATTCTTTGTTCCTAGTGTCGATGCGAAAGTCATCGATTCAAATTCGAAGATCATGAAGGAATGGTTGGAAGCCAACACTCCGTACAAGTTCGAAATTAAGATCCCGCAGTCGTACATTGCGGTCGTCGAAGCTTTCGGTTCGAAGGGCGCAGATGTTGCGGCGCTCAACACGTCTGGCTACATCAAAGCGAATGAAAAGTATCAGGCAGAAGCGCGACTGATCGTGGTTCGTCATGGGAAGAAAACCTATCAGTCTCAGTTCATTGCTAAAAAAGGTCGATTTAAAGACCTCAAAGGCCTCAACGGAATGAAAATCGCGTTTGTCGAACCAGCTTCGATGTCGGGCTACCTTCTGCCAC
>JAXMMN010000032.1:0-1115 GCA_034366485.1 Bdellovibrionales bacterium | reverse complement strand
TCGCTTTAGAAAGACCGTCGAGGAATTTCCGCGATTCGAGCTTCCACTCTTCGGCCTCTTTTTTAAAATTAGAAAAATCAGTGATCTCTTTTTCAAGTCGGTGTCTCATTTCCGCGGTACCGCGAAGAATGTAGAAAACTCCAAACAAAGAAACCGCAGCAATTGAACCTTCTATGACAACGTGCCAGCTGGCGACCCCTTCTTCAAAATCAGTGAAAAGGTCCACGCCGACCATGATCGCCACAAAGGCGAGCACGGTCGCGATGACAATTCTTTCTTTCTGGTTCAAGCTTCACCTCAGTCAAAATATCAATTTCATTAGCTAATCGTCGTCGTGTTCTGTTTCTTCGCTCTCGATTTCGTCGCCACCTGCGGCAGCGCCCTCTCCAAGTGTCAGCGTTTTTCCGAACATCTGTAGACTTTGCGTGTTGGTATCATAATTCTTGTAAAGAAGAATTCCAAATCCAACGACAAGCGCGATCAGCAGAATTCCAAAGGCGTACTTTGGTGAGTTGATGGTTTCAAAAGCTGGGACATCAGTCTTTTTCCCGTCAACCATGCTTAATCCGATCATTTCTTGGTACCTGATGGTGTGTAAAACAATTCCAAGCACATGCATGATCGCGACAATCATGAAGCCGTTCGCCAGGAGTTCGTGAATATCCTCGAAGATTTCTTTGTCGCCTCCGGAGGTCATCAGATACCCAGTGATTCCAAGACCAAGCGCCAGCGCCATCATCGTGAGTGCAGCCCAGCTTGAAGCCGGATTGTGACCGGCCCAACGCTTTTTGTGCCCCGAGACAATGTCTTTGAAGTAGTTCAGAAGTTCACGCGGCTGAAGCGCGAAACCTGAAAATCGCGCGTGCTTGGTGCCGGCAAAGCCCCAAATGATTCTTAGCATTACAAGGAAGCCCAGGAGAAGGCCCGCGAGCGAATGATAGCTGAAGACGGGCGAGTCATCGTCGATGATCTTGGCGATGGCGAACGCTGTTAAGAAGAGTCCAGAAAAGCCCCAGTGGAAAAGTCGAGTGGGTAAGTCATAAACGAGCTGTCTCATATAGTTCTCCTTCTACAGGCTAATATCGGATCGAGACCTCGCTACGTCTATAGGGCAG
>JAXMMN010000031.1:0-12450 GCA_034366485.1 Bdellovibrionales bacterium | reverse complement strand
ACATCTGTGCGGTGGCAAGACGCTTCTAGACAAGATTAAAAGTCCCTCTATGAGGTTAACTTTAAGCCGACGATCGCCACTAGTAGCAAACCCAAAAAGAAGAGGCGAAGAGGCGCGACTGACTCATTGAAAAGAAAAATTCCAAAGACCGCAGTTCCCAGTGCGCCGATTCCGACCCAGACTCCGTAAGCCGTTCCAATTGGTAATGTCTGACTGGCTTTCGCCAAGAGGTACATGCTGGCTGACAGTGTCGCCAAAGTTAGAAGACTTGGAACAAGTTTTGTGAACCCGTCGGTGTATTTAAGGCCGATGGCCCAGCAGATTTCAAAAAGACCGGCGACAAAAAGAATAAACCAAGCCGATGCATTGGACATGGTAGCTCCCTATCAAGAGCCGTCTTTTCGAATCCTGGTACGGTTCAGCTCGTCAGGTGGCGCGAAAGCCAAAGTTCAAAAACATGTTCAAATGGTGGAGGCGGGGGGAGTCGAACCCCCGTCCGTGAGCGATCAGAACCAAGGCGACTACATGCTTAGTCGATGTTTTAAGGGCGATATGCGAGCGTCCATCGACAAACTCACACGTATCCCTCCCCCAGAGTTTTTAAGTGCACACACCTGGAGAAAACATGTGTGCACCTAGGTCGCTAAAGTTACACGAGATTCAGGACCGCAACCGCTTCCCGGTCTCATGCGCAGTCAATTAAGCTGCGAGTGCGTAATCGTTGCCGACTACAGTTTGCCCGTTTTTACGAGGACCTCGGGCGCCCCGGCATGCTCCTTGGCCTTCAGCGCCCGCGTCGAAACCGGAACGCCCCCAATAGAACAACGGAAGTTTACCACAGGAGCTTAGGATTCAGAAGAGAATGCTTAGGATTGCTATCGTGCCTAGGGAAACTGCGTTGGCACGACTTGGCACTGGCCAGATTGGCATGACAGGGTCGGCGGGAGCAGCATTTCGCACGTCGAAGCCTGCCCACTGCGTCTCCAGTGATCGCGCTCCAGATTCTGGAGGTTCAAGCTCAGGTTCTCAATGGCCGCCATGTCGTTGTTTGATGAGGTGTGAGTGTAGTCCCTGGGGCCGCCGCAGCCTTTGAACCCAACAACGACGGCAACGCACTGATTGTCGTTCGTGCAAGTGCGATTTGATTCGGCGAGAGTTTCGAGATCGTTGGAGGTTTTCTCAATAGCAAATTCTAGGTCCTTCATGACCTTTTCTTCTGGCGTCAAATCTTTCACCGGCGCGCAGTTTTGAAAAAGGCCCAAGAGGCCTATCCACAAAACTAGCATTAGAATCGTATGTATTCGACGCCGTATCATTCCCTCAGTTTACCTAGGTAAATTGAGCTTGTATAGATGCCTTGATTTGTCACTCGCGCTGACCAGTGCGATTAAGAGAAAGCGGCTAGCAAAAAGTTCGACAGTATTCTTCAGTCAGAGTGGTCGCAGACCAGGTGAAATTGCGGCACTCCGCTAAATCCACAGGATTTCAATTTTTCAGGAGTTTCTTTGATCGCGCGTTCGACAGTGTCTTTTTCAAATTCATCAAAAGGCCCATCGACATCGGCTCGTGCCAGCCGTTCGCCGACGATAAGGTAGGCATCGCCTTCTTCGTATCGCAAGTACCCGGCCATTGAGCGGCACTCTGCATGGAGCCCGATCTTGACGGCTTTACGAGAGAGGTCGTGTTCTCCCAGCGCAATTTTATGGACCTCGCTGGACCCGCTGACCTTGATTTTAACTTTTACCCCGTAAATGACGCAGGCGTTATAGATGCGACTCATATTCTCCACTTTTTCAGGAAACTTGATCTCGATCAAGGAATTTGGCGGTGAAGCGATTGGAATAGGAAATTGAAAAACCAACGCAGGGGTTAGCTCGTGAAATTTAGCAGTGTCCAAGTGGTCTTCCAAGAAGTTCCGAACGAGATCTCACTCGCGTTTCAAATCGTTGGATGTCCGCTTCGCTGCCCAGGTTGTCACTCGAGTGACTTATGGACTTCCCAGCATGGCAAGCTACTGAATATCGATTCCCTAATGTCGGAGGTTAATAAATATCGCAACTCTATTTCTTGTGTTCTTTACCTTGGCGGCGAATGGGAAGCGGACGAACTGATTCACCAGCTGGAGCGGATTCAGTCTTGCGGATTGAAAACAGCGCTATACACCGGGCTGGAGTTGGCGCAAGTGAGTTCGGAAATTCTTAAGAGGCTCGACTACATCAAGTACGGACCCTACGACGCCCTATTGGGGCCTTTAAGCTCACCAAATACGAACCAAAGATTAGTTAATTTGAAAACCAATGAAAATCTAAACCGATATTTCATTCACGGAGGAAGACATGATTCGATTGGATACTAAACAGGTAAATGAAAAACTGGAATTCATTGATCACTATCGCAAATCGGGAAACGCGGCCGATGGATCGAAGATGGATGCCAACGCGAACGTCACATCGAAGAACATTGCAACACTTGAAGCTGAAATAAATAAAGACATCAACGTTCAAATCAACCGAGCGATGGTGTCTCGAAAAATCGCAGAGCTTTTTTCGCCCGAACTAGCCAGGGAATATGTAAGACAAATCGAAAGCCACGAAATTTACGTGCACGATGAAACCTCGCTGAAGCCCTACTGTGTCTCGGTTAGCATGTATCCGCTGCTCATGGACGGTTTGACGAAGCTAGGTGGCGAATCGAAGGCGCCAAAACATCTGGGATCATTTTGCGGAACTTTTATTAATTTCGTATTCGCGATTAGCTCACAATTCGCAGGGGCCGTTGCGACAGTCGAATTTCTGACCTACTTCGATCACTTTGCACGAAAGCAATTTGGGCCGAACTACCTAAAGCAGCATTCGAAAGAGGTTTCGACATTCCTTCAACAGGTTGTCTATTCGGTCAATCAACCGGCGGCGGCGCGGGGGTATCAGTCGGTATTTTGGAACATCTCGATCTATGATCGGTATTACTTTGAGGCCCTATTCGAAAATTTTGTTTTTCCAGATGGCGATTTGCCCAACTGGCAGTCTGTTGATGAGCTGCAGAAGTACTTCTTAAGCTGGTTCAATGAAGAACGAAAAAAATCGATTCTCACATTCCCGGTCGTTACCGTTGCAATGTTGACTGATGGCCAGGGACCACGGGATCAGGACTACCTTCGAACGTGTTCGAGCGAGCTCGCAAAGGGAAACTCATTTTTCATGTACCTTTCTGAAAGTGCCGACAGTTTGGCCAGCTGCTGTCGACTTCGAAGCGAAGTTTCATCAAAGGAGTTTTCTTATACGCTCGGTGCTGGAGGCGTGGCGACAGGCAGTATCAACGTGATCACTATTAACTTTAACCGGCTGATACAAGATCGGCGCGACTTGACGATGGAGATTTCTAAGATTCAAAACTATCAGATCGCCTACCGAAAACTAATGGAAGAATTCAAAAGTGCGGGATTGCTGACGGTTTACGACGCCGGTTTTATTTCAATGGATAAGCAGTATCTGACCATCGGCATCAATGGGATGGTAGAAGCGGCCGAATTCATGGGCTTCGATATTTCTAATAATGAAGCATACTTGGATTTCGTTTCCGGCCAGCTTAAAACGATCTACGATTTAAATCGCAGTCGAAGCAAAGAAACCGGATACAAGTTCAATACTGAATTTGTTCCCGCCGAAAATCTAGGAGTAAAAAATGCTTCGTGGGATCGCAAAGATGGCTATGAGGTTCCGCGGGACTGCTATAACTCCTATTTTTATCGAGTGGAAGATTTCGAAATCAATCCCTTGGAAAAGTTTGAGCTACATGGAGAAAGGATGATCCAATTTTTGGATGGCGGATCGGCGCTCCATCTCAATTTAGATGAATCTCTTACGGAAAAGCAGTACGAGAAAATCATTCAGCTCGCGTCGGCCACGGGTTGTAATTACTTTTGCACCAACGTGAAGACGACCATCTGTAATGACTGCGAACACATCGACAAGCGAACAACACAGTCGTGCAGCCGGTGCGGTTCTAAAAATATCGACTATGCGACCCGCGTGATTGGCTATCTAAAGCGTGTGACGGCATTTGGTGCGGGCCGCAGAAAAGAACATGATCGTCGCGCCTATCAAACCGTTCCGAACCATGTTCATGTCGATGGAAAGTCATCGGCTAGGGGGGCAGATGAACGAAGCCACGCCAGTATTTAGAAGTCGGCCGCAATGGATGCTTCCAATTGCGGTCATCGCAATTGTGTTTGGCATTGCGACGATCGTAAGTGGTGGAAAATCGCTCTTCACTGACGCTGGTCGTACAGCGGCCGGAAGCTACGTGCCGTTTGTACTTTGGTTTAACTTTCTTGCGGGATTTGCCTATGTCGTTGCGGGAGCGGGCTTGGCTCAAGGGCGAAAGTGGACGGCAAGTTTTGCAATTTTCATCGCGACCGCCACGGGTCTTGTTTTCGGCCTCTTTTTATTTCAAATCTTTCGAGGCCAAGCCTACGAAATGAGAACTGTTTATGCGATGATTCTGCGCTTTGGATTTTGGTTGGTCGTTGCGCTGCTTTGCTCGAGAGTTTGCCAAACAACGAATGTCGTCAATCAAGCGGGCGTTAAGTGAGCGACTTAAAAAGCATCAGCTCGGCCGAGCTAAGAAGTTTCGCGATTGATGTGAGTGAGCCATTTGCGGAATTTTTGATGGCTGACCGCGATGAGTATTTTTTTAAAGTTACTTTACTTGATGTGGTCCGTTTTGCGGGCCACGCCTGTCCGGCAATGATCGGCGCATTTTTGATTTCTCAGCGAGCTGTCAAAGAACTCTTTCCGGAAACAAATGTCTGTGTTCGCGGTCAAGTTGCGATTGAAATTCCGGGCGCCGTGAATCAGGGAGCTACTGGGCCAATTTCTAATGTTCTTTCGATGGTTTTCGGCGCGTGGGACCAGACTGGTTTTGGCGGACTACAGGGGCGGTTTATTCGCCGAGGACTTTTAAGCTACGGCGTTCAGGGGATTTCCGCCGGTTCCCTTCGATTTCGCAACTTGGTCACGGGTAAAGCTGTGGATATAAAGTACGATCCTTCGGGCGTTCAATCTGCGGAAAATGCTGCGGCCATCCCATTTCAAAAGGTGTGGCGACACAAGATCGCTTCCATTTTAGAACATCCGAATGACTACATCACTTGTCAGACTGTGGAAGCTCGGTCGAATTAGGAGGTCCTGATGTCGATGAAAGTCCTATCCTCACACCATCCACTTTGGCTGGCGGGCTTTCGGCCCTTTTTTGTGCTCGCCCTTTTTTTCGGCTTACTAATGCCAGCACTGTGGGGTCTTGTCTTCTCGGCGCGCTTGAACTTGCCCACAGGCATGAGTCCACTTCAGTGGCATGCACACGAAATGTTCTTTGGCTTTGGCGGAGCTGTTCTCATTGGTTTCTTGCTAACTGCCAGTAAGAACTGGGTGAAGGTCCGCGGAATTCACGGACGGGGCCTCATGTGTCTTGTCGGCTTCTACGTCTTCGAAAGACTCTTCATCTACTTCGCTTCCGATGTTGCGCCAGTGCTTAGGCATGTGGGGATGAGTCTCTTCTTTGCTGTCAGTGGTCTCTATGTAATTGGAACTTTGTTGAAGTATCGAAAAAATGACTCCTTCAGCGATAACTACTTTTTTGTGATCCTTCTTAGCCTAATACTTTTAGCAAAAAATCTTCTCCTTTCGGATTTAACTATTCGCACGGAGTCGCTATGACGGTTGGGCTTTTTAGATTGGCCTTTGTGGTCATGTTTGAGCGCACAATACCCCAATTTATGAAAAACTCAGAAGGTCGAGAGCTCTACCGCAACAAAGCATTAGACCTTTCGATCAAGCTCTCTGTTCTGCTAGTGGTCTTCCAGAGTTTTTTTCCGCAGGTGATTTCCGCGGGAATTCTCGTTCTTTCCGGTTCGCTGCTGTTTGTTCGGTGGATTCTGTGGCGACCTGACCTTGGTTTCAAAAAGTTTGCGAACGCCACGATGTATGCGGGCTACCTTGGGCTTGTGATCCATCTCTTTGTCTCTGCCTTACAGCTCTTAGATATCTGGACCTTTGGAACAATCGCACTGCACATCTTCACGCTGTTGTGTTTAGGCCTCGTGGTGCCTAGCATGCTGATTAGAATCTCCCAGGGTCACACAGGTCGTAAACCCCAGTTTCCGGAACAAGCGAAAGTCGCGATTGCACTTATTTTTCTTTCGGCCACAGTTCGGTTGCTGCTGCCCTTGGTTTTACCTGCAAACTATTCGACGTGGGTCATGACGGCCGGGTTTTTGTGGGCTGCGGCGTTTTTGATACTGGGTTTCTGGCTTACTCCATACTTGTTTCAGAAGCGAATCGACGGGAAAGAGCACTGATCGTATGTCGGGAAAACAAACTCCAGAAATTCCGAAAGCTTTAGTGGGCTGTGCAAGCGAGGAAATCGGCTTAAAAAGTTTCTTCCTGGGACCTCAGGCCGAAAATAGCGACTGGGTTGAATACCAGGTCTGTCACATTTTTAAGTCTTGGTTCAATTGGCGAAGAAGTTTTCGACCGGTAGATGGGGCTGCGATCTCGAAAGCCGATCAAGCTGTGCCAGATTTCAAAAAGCAACAAGCCTATACGGAAGAGCTTTTGACAGGGCTAGCGCAGCGTTTTGAACGCGAGATCCCGAAGTTCTCGCCGCGCTACATAGGCCATATGTTTTCGGAAACAAGTCTTCCGGCACTGTTCGGCCACATTCTGACTTTACTTCATAATCCAAATAATATTTCTGCCGAGTCTGCGCCGGTCGGCGTTGAAATTGAAAACGAAGCGCTGCAAGAGCTTGCGAAGATGATGGGGTACAAAGCTGCCTACGGCCATTTCACAAGTGGCGGCACAGTCGCCAATTATGAAATGCTTTTTCGCGCGCGAGCGAAAGTTGAACAGCGCGGGCACTCGATGGATTCCGCGGTCCTTTTGGTACCGGCACACAAACACTACTCGTGGGTGAAGGGTGCCTATGTTTTTGGTATCAAGAACTACTGGGCAATTCCGTTGGATGATGACGGACATCTGGATACGGCTGCGCTGTCGAGTCTGATCGATAAGGCGAATGCGGAAAATCGAGCAATCATCGGGGTGATCAGTGTTCTCGGGACGACGGAAATGGGACTTCTCGATCCGATTCACAAAGTCCAAGCGGTTCTCGACGGGAAACAAACACTTGGTCACACCATTTGGCACCACATTGATGCGGCTTACGGCGCATTTTTCAGAACAGTGATTGGCGACCATGATGGTGTTCAAAGTGTGCTCAGTCAAAGCGCTGTTGAGGCACTTAAAGCCGTGCCACTTGCGGACTCGATCACGCTTGATCCTCATAAGCTTGGATATGTGCCCTACGCTTCAGGTGTATTCTTGTGTCGCACTCGAGAAGATTACACGCGCGTCGCCTTTGGCGCCCCGTACGTCAATTTTTCGGAACAAACGGACAAAGGCTTGTTCACGCTTGAAGGATCGCGTTCGGCCACTGGTGCGGCCGCAACTTGGATGACGGCACGTGCCGTCGGCTTTGATCAAAATGGCTATGGGCGTATCATCGCGCGAACTATTCGAATTCGACGGGAATTAGAAGCAGCGCTGGCGGAACTGGAGGGAGTGCGCGTTGCGCCCAGGGCAGAGACGAATCTGCTTTGCTTTGCGCTCGCCTATAAGGGCGACAGCATAGAGGTATCAAACGACCGCGCGAACCGCTTCTACCAGAAAATGAACCAATCAGATTCGCCGTTCTACGTCTCAAAAACAAAGCTCGGTTTAAGCGACGACGCACCCTATGCAAAGTACGTTCGAAAATGGTTGGCCTCGTTGGGGCTGGGTGTTTCGCCAGAGGATAAGTCAAAAGAACTTGTCTTGATTCGTCTGACCTTGATGAACCCATTCCTCGACAGCCAGGAGCTAAACTCAAGACTTATGTCAGAGTTCGTGAATCATGTCGGAAGAGAAAAATAGGATCTATTCCCAAATTTAGATAAAAAAGCCGTTTAAACTTGATCTCGGTCAAGGAATCAAACTGGAAAGCCGGGCACTGTGATCAATGTGAGAGGTGCCGAAGTGGCTGATTTTCTATTGAAATTGAAATCGGATTGGACTGAAGCTAAGCAGGTCGAGCGCGCTTTGCGAGCTGTCGAAAGCCTGACTCCTTTGGACTCTCTTTCAATAGAGGACATCGGTGAAGATCGATCTGAGGCGGAAGCAAGACTAGCGAACGCCTTGAAGTGGATTCAGGAAACCTTCGGCGAACGAGTTAAAGTTTCAGTTGTCGGCAAAACAAAAGCCAAAATTCACTTAGTAAGTGTCGGCTGCTGCGGAGTTTGTGGCGGCGAGGGGCGCAAATGAGCCCTGCGTTGCTCGACAACCCTTATCGAATTTTCTTTCCGCTGGCTTGGCTGATGGGGCTATGGGGCGGTTTTGTTTGGGTTCTCTTTGCTTTGGGCTATGGCAGTTTTCCGGCAATGCTGCATCCACAAGCGATGATCGCGGGATTTCTTCTAGGTCATGTCATGGGTTTTTTGCTGACGGCTGGCCCCAGATTCACAGGTACAGGCGCTTTGAACTCGATCGAACTATCAATCGCGGTTGCGATCTATCTCGCGCTATGTGGGGCAGTTGTATTCCAGCAGCCACTTAATCTATCTCAAGAAGTGACGTTTGTTCTTTTCGCGCTGTCAGTGCTAGCTATGGCTTCCATTCTTGGACTTCGGCTTCTGCGTCGCACAAAAAGTCCTCCGGCGGAATTTGTGTTTCTACCGTTTGGCCTCGTCGCCGCGCTGAGTGGCGCGCTGATCAAAGTTTTGGGCGAAACCTCTGCTTTCGTTTCGCTGTTGGGCAACTTGTTTATCTACGAAGCTTTTATTCTGAGTCTTGTGTTGGGAATCGGCAGTCGCCTAGCTCCATTTTTAATGGGACATGGCGATGCGCCCGATGCGGTCTCCTCGCCCGCCGGCGCCCATGTTCGCGCCGTCAATCGTCAGCGAGCACTTTTGCTTTCGTTGATTGTGTTCTGGCTCAGCTATTTTCTTGAGGCGCACTTCCAGCCTGTGGGTACCGCGCAAATCCAGTTCGCCCGAGTTCTTCGAGGGCTTGTTCTTCTCTATGTGTTTGGCTTTCAGTGGAAGCTTTTCGCGGGGCCTAAAAGTAGGACGCGCCAAGCGTGGGGTCTTTGGGGCTCTGCTTGGATGATGATGCTGGGTCTTTTTGCTTCCAGCTTGGCAACGTGGAGAGTTCATTCGCTACATCTGTTTTACATTGGCGGATTGGGCCTTTTGACATTGATGGTGGCCACACGCGTGACGCTGGCTCATGGCAGTAAGCGACTTATTCTAGAAAAAAACTCGCAAGTCCTGTACCCGGCGATTGCACTTTTACTGCTTGCCGCGTGGTCGCGCTTTGCCGCTGTTTTCTTGCCTGAGCTCTATGTTCAGACGCTTGCTTTCGCGGCAAGTCTCTGGGTGGTCGGACTATTTCTTTGGGGCATCGTGTTTCTTAAAGAAGGTTCTCGTCAATCACTTGGATCTGCCGATGATTAAGCTTGATCGCTCCAGCAGATTCAATTTCACTCAAGACGCGCGAGAAAGTTTCCGGGCGCAGTCCCAGCATCATTGCGACCTCATGTTTCTTATGGGGCAGCCGAATGAGTTCGCTCTCTTGTTCGATCACGAGTCGTTTAAGAAATGCGGCAACTCGCTCGCGTGCGGAGGAGAGGCTGATCGAATCGATGACCACGTTCAAATGGTCCATCCACTTACAAATCGATCGCAAGACCGAGGGATAAAGTTTGGGATGCTTTGCAAGAATTTGATGAAGGCGATCTTTTGGCAAAAAATAAAGCGTCAGGTCAGTTGCGGCTGTTACCCAGTCCGTCTGCGGCGCGCCGTCAATAGCAGAACGCTCGCCAAAGCAGTCGCCTGGTTGAAAGTGGTGTAAAATGAGTTCTTTTCCGTTTGAGTTTAAACGATGCGCCTTTGCGCGGCCTTTTTGGACTAAAAAAAGCCCCGGCGAATATTCATCGCCGGAAATCACCACCGAATCTTTTGCGTGCTTAACGAGCGATAGAGATCCGAGAATTTCTTCTGTGATGGTTTCTTCCATTGTCGAGCAAATGGGGCAGTTCAATTCGGAGGAGTTCAATGCCGCTCCCTGTGGGGGGAAATGAGTGTCGCATTTTTAAATCTAGTTTTTAAACCCTAGCCGTGTAAGTTTATGTGAAATTGAAAGGAATTGCTATGAGCATCAAGTTAAATCTCGGCAAATGCAGATCTGGCCTCGTTCCAGCGTCATTTGTCATGTCCAGTCTTTTTTGCTCGATGACAGCGCTAGCCGCTGTCGACTTGAGTATTGATATTAACAAACTTCCCGTCGAGGAAGGAAAAGTGACCTACGCGCCGGAAGTTCCGCCGCCGATCACTCGAAAAAAACCTGCACGAGTGAAGGTGACACTTGAAACCAAAGAAGTGAAGAAGCGCCTTGCTGATGGCGTTGAGTACACGTTTTGGACCTTTGGCGGCTCGGTACCAGGTCCGATGATACGCATTCGCGAAGGCGACTATGTCGACTTCACGCTTGCAAATCACCCTTCAAGTAAAATGCCCCACAACATCGATCTCCATGCAGTGACAGGTCAAGGTGGCGGTGCTGAAGGTTCGTTTACGGCGCCCGGCCACAGTTCTACGTTTTCATTCCGCGCATTGAATCCGGGTCTTTATATCTATCACTGTGCGACCGCACCTGTCGGCATGCACATCGCAAACGGAATGTACGGACTGATTTTGGTTGAGCCAGAAAAAGGTTTTCCAAAAGTCGACCGAGAATTTTACGTACTGCAGAGCGAGTTCTATACCAAGGGTAAGCATGGTCAAAAAGGTCTTCAGCCCTTCGACATGGAAAAAGCTATCAAAGAGCAACCAGACTACGTTGTTTTCAATGGTTCAGTTGGCGCCCTCACCGGCGACAACGCGATCAAGGCAAAGTCGGGAGAAACGATCCGCATTTTCGTCGGTAACGGTGGTCCGAACCTAGTGTCGTCATTCCATGTGATCGGCGAAGTATTCGACAACGTTTACCAAGACGGTGGAACTAAGATCACACAGAACAATGTACAGACGACATTGGTGCCTGCGGGCGGATCTTCGATTGTCGAGTTCAAAGCCGATACGTCTTCGAACTTGATTTTGGTGGATCATTCTATTTTCCGCGCTTTCAACAAGGGTGCGCTTGGAATGTTGAAAGTAGACGGAGGACATCGTCCGGAAGTCTACACAGGTAAAACTGTGGATGCGGTCTACCTTCCAGAGGGAAGTGCCATTCAGACGATCCCGCAAGAAGGAAAGCCAGCAGCGAAGGCTGTCACCTTTGAACAGCGAATGGCCACCGGTAAAGTCACATATGCAAATAGCTGTGCTGCTTGTCACCAGGTCAACGGCCAAGGCGTTCCGGGCGCTTTCCCGCCGCTTGCGAAAGCGGATTTCTTGATGGCCGACAAGAAGCGTGCGATCCGCACGATTGTTCACGGACTAGAAGGAAAGATCAAAGTGAATGGCGGCGACTATGACGGTATCATGCCGGCACTTGGCTTAGATGATGAGGACATTGCGAACGTTCTTACGTATGTGCGCAATTCTTGGGGAAACAAAAGTGACATGGTTAAACCAAGTGAAGTGAAGGCTGAGAGAAAGTGATGGATTTCGCAAAGGCGTTGCGCTTCGGCGTTTCGCGATTGGCCACTGCAAGTGCTTCGCTGTTTATGCTCCTGACGAGCATAAACAGTGTCGCTGCAGAACTGACTTCGAGCCGAATTGTCGCTAGCGACAAAAGTACAAAGACAGTTACTGCAAAACAGGCAGCCCGGTCCGTGAAAATTTCAGGCGGCGTTTATTCGCCGCTCTTTCGAGAACCAGACGAAGCAGATCGTCACGTACCTACTTTTAAGCTCGATAGATATCCGGTCACTCGTGCAGAGTTTCAGGAGTTCCTAGGAAAAAATCCCCGTTTTTTGCCGAAAATGATGGCGGCTCGCCTAGCGGACTCCAACTATCTTGAGGGTTGGGTTGAGGGCCAAGCGCCTTCGGGAACCGACGATTGGCCCGTCACTTCCGTGTCCTGGTTTGCTGCGCGTGCGTACTGCCAATTAGCGGGGGGGCGTCTTCCCCGCGTCGATGAATGGGAATTCGCCGCAAGAGCAGAGAAAAAGGAAAATCTTCAGCAGATTCTGGATTGGTATTCGCAGCCAGCTGATGCGCTTCGGTCAGTAAAAGCGCTGAAGCCCGATCCCGCAACGGGGCTGGTGGGAATGCACGGCCTTGTTTGGGAATGGGTCGAAGACTTTTCATCAGTGATCGTGCAAGGGGATTCCCGATCTTCAAACGATACAGACAAAGATCTGTTTTGTGCGGCAGGCGCGATGAAGGCGAAGCGTCCGGAAGAATATGCGACG
>JAXMMN010000030.1:0-6071 GCA_034366485.1 Bdellovibrionales bacterium | reverse complement strand
CTCGAGTTTAATGTACGGAAGCAGCAAGCCTGTGCTGCTTGAAGTGACGCGTGAGTAATTGAAGCGGTCAGCGCGATACGAACCAGAATTTTCAGAATTGTCTTTGTCAAAATTCAAACCGTCGAATGAGGAGACCAATGCGTTGACCTTCTTGAGTCGAGAGCGCTGACGGTCTTTAGAAATTGAGCTTGGAACGAAGAGTAGATCGATGTCTTCAGAAAATCGGTCGATTAAATTCCAACCTTTGCTGAGGCTGGTGCCGCCTTTGAAGACGAAGTCGTCGACTCCTTCTTTTACGAGGCGATACAACACGTATGTGACCCAATAGTCCTTCTCGACAAAGTCAGTGGGCATTTTCAGTTGCCGCGCCGTTTGAGCAATCAAGTCGGAGAAATCTGGATTTTGAAACAGGTAATTCAAGTTATTCTCCAGTTTTTCGCCGAACGCAGCTCAGTGTCGACCTCTAACTTAAAAGACGTCAGAGGATTGAGCGACAACTTTAGCTTTTCTCTGAGTTCTTTGTCGATTTTAAGATCTTCGAATATTGCACCGAGCAGAGCGCGAACCCGAGGCGGTTCCTTGAGAGCTGCTCGAGTCAGCGCTTCGGCGTCCGCCTTTTTGATTTCCTTTTTAAGAGTCGGAATTGCATCGGCGCTAGTTGCGCCCGGAATTCTGCGTATGTTTCGCAGTGTTTCGATGACGAAGAATTCCTTTTCGTTGAGTGCGGTCAAATGCCGATTATCTCGGCGTCTGATTTTCACGCTTACTCCGTCGATCACAAGACTTCGATGGGCGGTCGCGCCGACCATGACGATCTCGGCAGGGACTTGCGTGGTGACACCGAGATTGTACGCGGCGGATGCGCCAGCTGCGTGGTGGATGAGGTTTTCCCAGTATTTGGATGAAATGATGGTCTCATTCGCTGAAGGCGTGGTCTTGCCTAGAATAGTGGTCTTCGGGAAGTGGTAGAGCCCCTTCTTTACGCGAACGATTTTGCCTTCTTTGGCGAGACGGCTCAAGGCCTTTGCCACCGCCATTGTTGGCAGACCCTCGAAATCTCGAAACGTAAGAGTGGTGCCGGGGCCGCCGCTCTCAAACTTACGCCAGACTGAATATGAGACTTTTCTCAGAGATTCCATACAGATAGTATCGGCGAATGTCCGAAATAAGTCAAGTTTATCGCGTTAAAAACATGACATAAATACCATTAAAACTAGTATATTCAATAACTTACTAAATAGATCAAGTTTCATCAATTCGATCGATAATTGATTGAACCTCCGTCGAAACGGGCATGGCCTGAAAAGCACTGACATCACTCGTACCAGGATTGCCTTTCGGGTACTTTTTGAGAACTGATCCCGGGGCCGCGACGAAAAGCCGAAAGAGCTGACCCAAGATTTCCTTCAAATTGTGCGTCCGCAGGGCAAGGGAAAGCATCTTCCAATGTACCACGGTGTGTGGCCACGCGACTGGTTGTGAGATGACGTGAGCCTTTGCCAGCAAAGCCCACGCTTTCTCCACTTCACCTCTGACCGAAGCCGCTTCCGCTTCGTTTACAAGACTTCTTACTATCTGTGATCTTCGCTGATCCGCGACGCTCATGAATTCTACTTTTTGTCTGCGGTTTCTTTGGCGTCATCGTGTTTATGTTCACCTTTGCCGTGGTGGCCTTCACACTCGCACTCGGATTCAGGCTTTCCGCACTCGGCGCACATCAAAACTTTCTTCTTGCGTGATTTCTTATCGGTCTTCGTCAATTGCTCGATCGCAGTCGACTTAGTTGCCGGCGAACTGGCTGGTGTAGAAACCTGAGCCAAAGCGGATATTCCGAAAAGGACCGTGAGTGCGAAAGCGACAAATGAAATTTTCATTACCTCTCCTTAGGTTTTTTGTTCTGACTCTGTTTCTAAATGCGAAAATCGGTCAATTTGTTTTTCGAAAGCAAGGTAAAGGACCGGCAACACAATTAACGTTAGCAGTGTTGACGAGATGATCCCCCCGATGACGACCGTTGCAAGAGGACGTTGAACCTCGGCCCCCATTCCCGTCGATAGGGCCATGGGCAGAAATCCGAAAATATCGACCAGTGCCGTCATCAAGACTGGACGAAGCCGCAGAGCCGCCCCTTGCTTGACGAGATCGGCGCCAGCGATTCCGCGCGCTCGTAAGTCGTTAAAGTAGTTCACTAGGACGACACCGTTGAGAACGGCGATCCCAGACAAAGCGATGAACCCGACTCCCGCAGATATACTGAACGGGATTCGTGCGATCATTAGTCCCAGAACTCCGCCGACTAATGCCATTGGGGCGCAAAGGAAAATGAGCGCGACCTCGACCACGTTTTTGAAAGCGGCATATATCATCAATAGAACTAAGAGCAATGCCACAGGCGCAAGAATAGAAAGTCGATCTTTTGCTTCCTTCAGATTCTTAAAGTTTCCGCCCCATTCCATATAGTATCCAGGAGGAAGCTTCACCTCTTCCTGAACTTTCGCTTCGGCCTCTTTAACGAAGGACTCGGTGTCGCGACCGCGCGGATTCACCAAAACAGCAATCCGCCGTTTGGTTTGCTCACGACTGAAGGAGCTGAATGCTTCGACAAACTTAAGCGACGCCACTTCATTGAGAGGAAGAGTCGCTCCGCCCGCGATTCCCACCGGCAGTTTTTTTATCGACTCCATGTCGCTTCTTGTTTCGTCATTCAATCGAATGACGATTGGATACTTTTTCATTCCGTCATAAAAGGTACCGACTTCATGGCCTCCGATGCCAACTCCAACGGTTTCTAGAACTTCTTTCGACGAAACACCAAGCCGTCTAAGTTTTTCTTTGTCGGGAGAGACATCCAGAACAGTGACGGTCCCTTTCGCTTCAAGTTCAACATCACCGGCACCAGGAATTTTCTGTATGACCGCAACAGCTTGTTCGGCAATTTCGGTGATCTTCACCTGGTCTTCTCCGAATATTTTTAGCGATACATCGGCCCGAGTTCCTTCCATTAGTTCATTGAACCGGAGTTGAATCGGCTGACTAACGAGGAGTCGTTGGCCCGGTGCTCGCTGTTCAAGTTCCGCAACAATTGCTGCAACCAGCTCTTCTTTTGTTCTACGTGACCCGTTAACAACCGGCCACTTGTCCCGAGGCTCAAGCATCAGGTAAGTGTCGGCGATATTGGGCCCCATCGGGTCAGTCGAGATTTCTGCCGTGCCGATACGCGTGAAGACATCTTTGATTTCGCCGAACTCGCGAATGATACCTTGAGATTTTTCCTCAAGCTCGACGGAGTGTGAGATTCCGACAGTCACGGGTCGAATGAACTGAATCGCAAGAGAACCCTCGTTGAGCTGAGGAAGGAACTCGCCGCCTAGGCGGCTAAACAAAACTCCACCTAGCACAATTGAAGCGACCGCGATTGATATGACAACCCGTCTTGATCGAAGGCTCCAGTTCAAAGCAGGGGCGTAGAGGTCGTAGAGCTTGCGCATGATCCAAGGCTCTTTGTCTTCAACCTTACCTTTAAGTATGAGGCTTGCTAAAGCAGGAACAAAAGTAAACGAAAGGGCCAATGCCGAAATGATTGCGAATATAAATGTCGCAGCCATCGGGATGAACATCTTTCCTTCGATCCCGACGAATGCAAAGACAGGAATAAAGACAACCACGATGATTAGCTCTCCGAACCCGGCTGACTTTCGAATTTCGAGCGTCGCATCGTGAATCGTCTCGTTGACCTCACGGGGTGTAAGGGCACGTTTCGCTATTTTGGCTCGCTCGTGCAAATGACGAACGCAGTTGTCGAGAACAATAACAGCGCCATCGACGATGATTCCGAAATCAAGCGCACCGAGACTGACCAAATTTCCGGAGATTCCAAAACGCCTCATAAGAATAAACGTGAACAGCAACGACAACGGGATAACGATTGCTGTGATGAGCGCGGCGCGAAGATTTCCGACCAGCAGGAAAAGAATCACGATCACGAGCACTGCGCCCAAAAGTAAGTTGTGCTCGACCGTAGTCAATGTGGCGTTAACTAAGTCTGATCTATTGTAGACGGCTTCAATTTTGTAACCGGGCGGTAGCCCCGCTTTTATAAGTTCAATCTGTTCGGCCACTCGTATGGAGACAGATCTCGAATTTTCTCCGAGCAACATCAATACGGTGCCGAGTACGACTTCTTTGCCGTTGTGGAGGGCTGCGCCGGTTCTAAGTTCGCGGCCTATTTTAACCGTTGCAATGTCGCCAATTGAAATCACGCGCGCATTTTCAAGCGACTTGATTGGAACGTTTCGAATGTCATCGAGCGACTTAAAGAGACCGAATCCTTGTACTAGGAACTGATCCGCTGTTTGCTCGACATAACCGCCGCCCGCATTTTTATTAGTGGATTCGATCGCGTCTTCAATGTCTGAAAAATGAACGCCGAGCGCTGACATCTTTCGTGGATCAGGTTCGACTAGATATTGCTTCTCGTGACCCCCGATCGTATTGACCTCGGCGACGCCTTTTACAGATAGCAGGCGCGGCTTGATGTACCAGTCTTGAAGGGATCGCAACTCAGCAAGTTGGGTGAGTCTCTCTGGTCCCTCCGCCGTTTTGTCTGCTTCGATGACGTAATGATAAATCTCACCGAGCCCCGACGAAACGGGTCCGAGAGTGGGGGTTACGCCTCCCGGAAGCTGTTCCGAGACTCCCCGCAGACGTTCGGTAACAAGCTGGCGAGCGCGATAGATATCGGTGTCGTCTTCGAACGTCACTGTGACCTGGGAAATTCCAAACCTTGTGATCGAGCGAACCTGCGTGACGCCCGGAATGCCATTCAGAGATATCTCGACGGGCACGGTAACCGTTCTTTCAATCTCTTCAGGACTAAGCGCCGCGACCGGCGTATTAACTTGAACCTGAACGTTCGTGATGTCTGGTACCGCGTCAATTGGAAGGTTGGTAAACGCGATCCATCCGGCGAGCGCAATGAGCGCCGTTGCGAGCATCACAAGCCAACGGTACTGGATGGAAGTTCGAACCAAATTTGAAATCATAAATCGAACCTCTTGTTAGTGAGCACACGTATCGACGGTGCCAGCGTTTAGATCAGCATCAGTCATCCGTAGGAACTTAGCCCCTTGAAAGGCGATCTCGTCTTCTGGTTCCAGATCGGGTGATGTGATAAGTGCTGTGTCTTCGGTCTGAGATATGACTTTGACCAATACCATCGAGATCCAACCATCGAACTTTCGATAGACTCCGGTCGATTGTTTGATGTGAATCAGAGAGGACTTAGGAACGCGCCACGGTCCAGAGCCCCGAACAGACTCGAAACGAACGCCCAAAGTTGAAATCGCTTTCGAGGACATTTTGAATCCATCCTCTTCAGAAAACGCCTCGATAGCTTTTCCGGGGCCAAACCTTGAAGGAGCTTCTTCTTCGGCGATGGTTGCGATTGGGAAAATGATTGCAATCAGAATGAGATGTTTAAGTGAGCTCATGGTTTCTCCGTGAAAATTCGACCGTCAAATTTGTTGATAAGCCATAGCGCTTCAATGGCTTTTAGCTCGCGTTCGTTCCGACTGCGGATTAGCGCGGATCGCTGACGATGAAGCTCGATTAGCAAGGCCCCGGAAATGAGACCTCGACGAATGGCTCCTTGGCTGCGATTGAAATCTTTTTGGATTGCTTCGACGGTCGGCGAACTTTTAAGTGCCTCGACGGCACTTAAGTAAACTTTCGTTTGTTCTGCTCGCTCGTGGCTTTCTTCGGCTCGGGTTAATTCGATCAGTGTCTCCGACTGGGCGACACCGACCGCAGCAAATGCACGCCCAGCACTATTCTGATTCAACAACGGGAGGTCCATCATCAGGCGGAGCCCATACATGTTTTCGTTCTGGATGCTGTTCCGCTCGAGCTTTGCCATCGGCCCTATTCGCAGCTGGGGCCAGGCCAGTGACCGTTCTTTGGAAAGACGTGCAAGGGCGAAGTCTCGATCGGCCATCGCCTTCAGAATTCCTGGCGAGCTTTCTAAAGGCTTTGCGGGAATATCAGGCCACAAAGCAGGCGCCGACGGTATGATC
>JAXMMN010000029.1:0-4728 GCA_034366485.1 Bdellovibrionales bacterium | reverse complement strand
TGACCGCACCCTTCGCCACTGTTTGGAGCTGAGCTCCGGCGTCTGACTGATAGATCCATTCTTCAGAGTGGTCTTCAAGAGTTGCACCCTGCCATTTCATCTGCAGAACCATCAAAACCAAAACTGAAAACATCACTGTTTTTATCGCGGTAAATAACTCGGACACGGTTGGAACTCCTTTTCCTCGCGGTTTACTCGTTTGCTGCGAAGTCGCGTTCGTTCGGCTTTTTTCCAGCAGCTTGTTCAATCGCTGCGATCAATTCATCGCGCTGAAAAGGTTTTGGAAGAAAGCTCACGCACCCAGCTTCCAGCGTTTTCATTACGATCGACTCTGTATCATTGGTCGAAAAAGCGACGATTTTTTGATTCGAGATTTTCGAAATGATTTCTTTCGCGGCCTCGATCCCATTTTTTAAAGGAAGAACGATATCCATCAAAATAACATCGGGCTTCAATCGCAATGCGAGATCGACAGCCTCTTGTCCGTCTTCGGCCTCCGCAACTATTTCTATATTAGTAGCCCGCAATGCATGACGAACGATTTCACGAACAAACGGCGCATCATCTACAACAAGTAGTTTGATCATGACCGTAGTATATCGCGTGTCTTGCCGAGGATGAGGTCTATTGACCCCAGTCGTATCCAAACTGGATGACAGTCGTGCCCTGGGTGACGCCAACGCCGTTTGGCGTCGCGCCTGTCACTTGGTCTGGGCTTGATGCAGGACCCGAGAACGCGTTCTGTTCCGCGTCGTGCTGCAATCTAAGAAAGATAGAATTGGAACTATCAAACAACCACCGACGTTCAATCATGAATCCAACTCGGTAGGCCTCCACAGACGCACCTGACTGAACCCCAGCCGATGCTGAGGATTCCTCGTGCTGGAGCTTCGGTGCAATCGAGAAGCCCAGTCGGAAATCCGACCAATCCCCGCGTACTGAAAGCCTCGCTCCAGTGCTTTTTGTTTTCACCCGATTTGTCGAGTCCGCTGGCGACCGAAATTGAAAATCAACAAACTCGAGTCCAAGTGTCAGGTCTTTTTCTTGTCCGATAGATTTTCTGACAAAAAGACCGACCGACGTATCTGCTCGTGTGACCGCCGCATCGTTTCCGCCGTCGCCGACCGTCGCTCCAAGCGACGAAAGATACGAACCACCAACACCGAACTCGGGACTCAACCAAACTCTGGCGTCGACAGAATAGGCCGGGGCCGCCAATGAATATCTTCGGTAGCTATAGGAACTGCTCGAGTTTTCATAGAGGTAAGCTGTACCTACGGCGATTTCTAAGAGATTTCCACCGCGCGAATGCAGAATTACCGGCTCAGCCGACTCTGCCTGTTGCTCTGTATTTGGAATCACGACCGCACCTTGTTCATTGCCAGGAACAACGACCGTGGTCGTTGAAGTTTGCACGGTTTCAACCGCGACTGGTGGCGAACTTGTGCCGGTCTGTTTTTTCGGAGTCGGAGTTGGAGTCGGCGCCTTTTCAACAACTCGTTCGCCAACTCGATCGCGAGGGCGCACCGTGTATCTTCCAGACTCAAGACGGGCGTCACGCGCATCAGTGGCCGCACGCTCTTGAGGGGCACGTTCGGAATTTCGGTTTCCAGAATTCAAAAGCAACGCGGAACTAGGGTCAATGCCCTGCTGTGCATAGGCAAATGTCGCTGCCAAAGACGCAACGACCGCTACTGAAAACGCTTCGAATATTCTTCGCACCGATTTCTGCTTCACCATTAGAATCTTATCGGGTGTTTCGGACCTCTCCTTGACGCGACCAGCGCCCTGCTTTTGTACGAAAACTTGTGGGAATCTCGACATATGGGCAAACTATCGGAGTGCTCGTAGTTTTGTAGTAAGCGGCCCTCAAGACCTAGGACTAGCTCGCAATGACAGTATCAACATTTGCAGCCATTTTACTTTCGTTCGCAATGTTCGATTCAGCTCATGCGCAGTCCGAAGCGCCACGCCAGCAACAGAGCGCCGCCTACAAAAGTGATATCGATGAAAAATTAACGATTCGAAAAATCACTGTCTTACCCGGAAGTGACAACACGGATGGGATTTATGCTCGTCCTCTCGAAGCACTGCTCGTCGATCTCGTGAAAGGCTCTCATCGTTGGGAGTTTGCCGAATCACGCCTGGCCTCGCTGACAAGAACTCCGCTTGAGCTGGAAGAATCTCCTGAAGCGGCCAAAGCGTTGATGAATACTCTTGAGGCCGATGCCGCGATCCTTCCCGTTGCGACACGCGGGCCAAATGGACTTTCGCTTCGACTCAGTCTGTTTCTGAAGGTCGACGGTCGCATTCTCGCTCAAGAAGTAACTCGCGACTACGGAAGGTTTGAACTTGCTGATGTGAAAGCCGTTGTCGCGGGTATGTACCGCAAGCTCATTCAGACGATCCCGTATGATGGTCTTCTGCTAAGTCGACAAGGCACTCGGGTGACCTTGAATCTCGGCAAGACCGATGGAATACGTGCTGAACAGACAGTGTCGGTCGTGCAAATCATCGCAGAGAATCGTCATCCAAAGTTTGGTTTTCTTATTTCTACGGATAAAGAAATTCTCGGCCAAGTGCGAATCTTGAAAGTAGATGAAACCCTCAGCTTCGGTGTGATTGTTGCCGAGAAAGAACGCGGTGCAATTCGACGGCTTGCAAAAATCGCAGGAGTCCGACCAGTTGAATATGGCGAGGCGCAAACACTGTCACCAGGATCAGAATCCGATGTTAGATCGCGTCCTGATTCGGCCGTCGCCTTCGGAGACAATGCGAAAGAATGGCTCCCAGTAAAACCGCCTTCATTTGGTCAGATCGGCATCGAAGCTGCGCTAGGAAGCTACACAGGTAGCACAAATCTGACTGGCGTCGGTTCGCTCGATGCGAAAACTGATTTCTTTCCCATGCTGGGAATCTCTGGGGAACTGTGGCTGAATCCACAGTGGAGTGTCCTTGCCGACATCACTCAAGGAATTCTCTCGACACCCAATCCACGAAGTGGCGGAAGCCCCGGCACACTCAACCACTCAATGAGCAAGTATTCGATGGCTCTCGGATACAATTTTCTTATTCGGGACGAATTTTTTGGTCCAAAGTTCCAGCTCAAAGGCGGAATCAATTTCTACCGGATGTTTGTCGACGATTCGACGCCGGAAGGACTTACCACCGTGAACTACAATGGATATTTGCTCGGTCTTGGTTTGTACTTCCCTCTAACAGATTTGAAGCTGTGGGCGCTTGGCGGCGAGTTTAACATGACGCTTTTCTCAAGGCTCTCGGAAACTCCAGTCACGTCTGGTGATAGTTCGAACAACACGGTCAACGAATTTACGTTTTACGTAGAAAGGCAAATTGCCGTGAATGTAAAAGCGCGAGCGTCTCTCGACTTCGCGCTTTACAGTTCAAGTCTCAGCGGAGCCGGCACTCGAACCGAACCTGCCACAAGTATTTCGCAACGCCACGCAAGCATCGGCGGCGGCGTCACTTATCAGTTTTAGTCTTATTGCCCAGGGATCAACGAGTATGGCGTCATCTTTACGACTGGCAACACAACGCTGACGGTGTTCAGAGCAAGACCTTTCGCTTTCAGGTAGTCTCGAACCATATCTCGCAAATTGACCGAAACCGAACCACTGATGAACGCTTCACAGTTATCACCTTTATCGGTCACGTCTTCGACTTTTACATTCAAAACATAAGTGGCTTCATTGAAATCAAGAACCACTTCTCCGCGATGTTCGGAACAGCCCCCACCGACTCCGTACTCAACCGAAAGATCACGACCGTCGAACGCAACAGATCGGACAATCACATCTGTTCGAACTTCGGCCGCGGCCGTGTTCGCAAAACCAAGCATCAGGGCAAGAACAATGACGGGAACAGTGACGCTTGCAGACAACGCGCCAAAAACGGATTTCATAGAAACTCCTAAGTAGTTTGGGTGAGTGACCTCGAACTTCGCCACCTAACCTGTACTCAAGAAACCAGTCGAACGATTTGCTAAATCTCCGTGCTGATTGAAAAGAATAAAAATAAAAAGGCCCGGCAAACGCCAGGCCTTTCACGATTCAAAATCTCCTGAAACTAAATGTTCAGGAAACTACATCATGTCCATTCCACCCATGCCGCCGCCGCCTGGCATTTTTGGCTCATCTTTCTTTGGCGCTTCAGCGATCATCGCTTCAGTCGTCAACATGAGGGACGCAACAGAAGCTGCGTTCTCAAGAGCCGATCGAACAACTTTCACTGGGTCGATAACGCCCGACTTCAAGAGGTCTTCGTAGACTTCCGAGTACGCGTTGAAACCAAAGCCAGCAGTTTTTCCGTTGCGAACTTTGTCCAAAACGATAGCGCCATCAAGGCCTGCGTTGAACGCGATCTGACGCAAAGGTTCTTCGCACGCGCGCTTGATGATCATTGCACCCCAACGCTCGTTCTCGTCGTACTTAGTTGGATCGATAGCTTCCGATGCGCGAACAAGTGCTGTTCCGCCGCCGGCAACGATACCCTCTTCAACTGCTGCGCGAGTCGCATTCAATGCGTCTTCAACACGAGCTTTCTTTTCTTTCATTTCAACTTCAGAAGGCGCACCAACGTGGATAACAGCTACGCCGCCAGCCAATTTAGCAAGACGCTCTTTGAGTTTTTCTTTGTCATAGTCGCTAGTTGTTTCTTCAACTTGCGCTTTGATTTGAGCAACACGAGCTGCGATGTCAGCTTTTTTAC
>JAXMMN010000028.1:0-4955 GCA_034366485.1 Bdellovibrionales bacterium | reverse complement strand
AATTTCCAAGTGCCATAATCAAGGCTGAATCACCAGAGTACGGGCGATTTTCTATTTCGCTATCGCTACTTGAAGGGATCGAGACAACTTCAAGGGCCACGTAGCGAGTTTCAGATTTCTTCAAGCCTGATTTCGCATCGACAGTGTCGATTTTAAGTTTGGCCAGCAATTCGCTGTCGAGGCGGTCATTTCGAATTTGAAGTTCAAGAGGGAAAACCTTTTTCTCACCTGTTTTCCAGCCGCTCGTAGAAATATTTTTCTGCGTAAACGAGACGTCATTTGCGCTATGACCGTCGATCTCAAGAGAGATCGATATTGATTTTGCCTCCGACCAGTGGTTGATCATTTCCAGCTGAAGCTTCACCTGTCTTTGCACTCGATCCCATTTCACGAGAAGTGGGCGTTTTGTTGTAGCCAGAATCAGAGGTTGCGCCGAGACATTCAGCGCTTTCGCAAGGTCAGCATTCCCAGTTTGAACAATCATCTCGCGGTTGCGTTGAACACGCGGATTGGCTGCAACTGGACGAACACCTAACAGCAGGCGTGCCTGGGCTTCTTGTGATGAATAGCCTGCGTTCATCAAACGGGCGAGGATTCCGGCCACATAGGGTGCGGCCATGCTTGTTCCGCTTTTTTGTTCATAGCCAACGCGGTCGGTGAAAACCCACGAAGATTTTGAAGTCGGAAAGAGACTGAGAATGCCAAGCCCAGGGGCAGCGATATCAACGCCAGCGCCATGGTTTGAGAAGTGTGAAATCGCACCGTCAGGGTCGTGTGAAGCAACGCAGATCACGCCTTCAAAAATACACGGACGAATGAGCGCATCTGTCCCGTCATTTCCTGCCGCCGCAACGACGAGTACGCCGCGAGACCGGGCAAGGTCGATCATTTGACTCATCAAATTTGAATCCACATCGGCAGGCCAGCCAAGCGACATATTGATGATATGTGCACCGGATCTTAGCGAATAAAGAATTCCACGCGCGACGAGGTCGCCGAGTCCCTTTTCTGCTTTCAATTGCCCTTCGTCCGGAGACGGCAGTGCTGTCGAAACCGATGGCGCTGCCGCGGGTTCGGCCGAGATGACTCCAACTTCTGCCGGTCGAATGGGTTCAGTCGGGGAAGCGGTGATGACCTTCACAGGTAAAATTCGCGAATTTTGAATAACGCCGTAAATTCCGTCTTGGTCGTTTTTGCGCGCAGAAAGAATTCCGGCGATGTGTGTTCCGTGGCCAATATTGTCGCGGGCGTCATTGTCGCCCCAGACTGTCGATCCAGGAAGTGACTTGGCTGTCAGGTTCCAGCCAGAGCAATCAAGCGGATAGCCGTTTCCATCAAAGTCTTTTCCGAGATACTTTCCGTCACAGACTTTTTTCGCTTCAGCAATTTGAGAAGCGCTGGCCCCTTGAACTGCGGCTGCGTCTTTTAGACATTTCGTATGCTCTGCCAGGGCACGGCACTCGGGCACGTTTTCCGCTAGCTGATCAAGCATTTCAGGGTGGCCAAAATCAACGCCAGTATCGAGAACGGCGATCGTGATTTTCTTTGCAGGGTCGTTTGACTCCTTTTGTGCACGCTCAAGACCGATGTCTTCGCCTGGTTTACCCGTGACGATGTAACTGGTGAGATCATCAAGTGCGATCGATACCTTTTGACCAATGTTTCGAATTCCCCAAAGAAGGTCATCAAACTTTGCTGAGATTGTTGAGCTGTTGCTCGCGGACGGATTTGTGCCGCCGGCCACGTTCATTGGCGCAGGGCCATTAGAGCGGCTGACCATGAAGCGAATTTCAGCGGGCTCAAGTTTAACTCGAATTTTCTTTCGTCCCGTTTGTTCCGCCAATGCAAGATAGTCTTTTTCAGACTTCACCGTGAACTTCTTCGACGCCGCAAGCGCGGTGCGTCCGGACTGAGAAAGCATTCGTTGTTCGTCAGGTGAAAACACGAAACGCGGATTGGAAACCATAGGAGATTTCAAAACCTGTTCGATGTCGGCAACGCTGCCGCCTGGCGTAGCACTGATGATGGCTTCAAACGCCAAAGCATTTTGACTGACCAGTAAGCTTGCGCTGACGCTTATTCCGGAAATCGCCACGGCCAAGCGTCGTCGCGATCGTTGCTTTAACAATTTAGCACCTATTGAGTTTTTCATCAGTGCCCCTCGCTAAGGTAGCTGGCATTCATTTCACTCGAAGTAATATGGAAGTCGGTCGTGAAGTCCTTAAAGACACCAGCGCGATCTTTCGTATTAAAGGTTCCAATCGTCGACGAACGATAGTCAGCGGTGTCGCCGTTTTCGTCGCGCGTGCGGAAACCAGAAATTTTCACTTGATAGAAAAGGTTTTCTTTACCGATGTATTGAATCAGTTTTCCCAAATCCAAATGCCGCTCGAGGTGAGTTAACAGGCGAGTCGCCCACTTCACGCGCTCTTCGCGATTTGACGGATACTCACGACGCAAATTTAAAACTTCGTACATCCATGGCATCAAGCAATCATAGCTTTCGCCATGCGCACCAGTTTGCGTGGATCTTTCGGCTTCTCCACCTGAGTTCCGTTGCATATAGCACCAGTCGTCAAATTTCTGCTTCCCGTACATAGGAATCAAAATCTTCTCGACGATTGCTTTGTCTGTTCCGCTATATTTGTCCCAGCCAACAAAGCGCTGGAAGCCACTTCCTCGGTCACCGTTCTTCACAAGAAAGCGCTTTCTTAGTTTTTCCATGCCCTCTTCGTAGACGATCAACGTCGTTCGAATTTCGTAAAGCTGAAGGCGTCGCATATCGTTGAAGGTGTCGCGATTGACCAAGGGAAGTCCAAGTCCAAGCTGCTGCACGCGTGCGTCGATTTGATCTAGAGTCGAAAAGAGCTCCTTTTTCGGAAGATCCCAGCCGGCCCAGAAGTTTTCAACTGTCGTCACAGGGTTGCTTTCGCGTCCGCGTGTGACTTCGGCCTCTGTGTTTGTCACTGTCCAGCGGGCATTTCCAAAAAAGCTGTCTTTAGGATTCGAGCCGCCGCCGCCGGCAAGCAAGCCCGGTTTCCAGAAGCTTGAGTTTTGAACGAGACCATCAAGGACGTCGGAGAGGAAGGAATAGTAGTTTTTCCCTGACCGCTCTAAGATTCGGTGGCTGAACAGCGTTCGTTCAAACTTCTTAGGATCATAGTCTCTCGTTGGGTCTTTCGGTGGACGCACTTTCACCCGATGCCATTCTTCGATATTGGTCCAGCGCCAAAACAGGAACTTCCCCTGCGAAATGTCGGCCTGGGTTTTGTGGTTCAAATGGTAAGGATGGAAGTTTGATTCCAAGATTTCCGAGTTGTTCGTACTTAGGATCCCTTTGATTGCCAGGATCGTGTTGCGAAGCTTCACTTCCTCCGATGGCTTTTCGTCGAGGTGAAACGCTCGAGTGCGAGCTTGGCCCCATTTTCTTTCGAAGCTAAGACGCATAATGTTCATCCACAGATTTACGTCTAATGAAAGACCAGCCATCTGTGACTGAATGTTTTGTAGATAGATTTTGATGTAACCATTTTCGCGAGTGAAGGTCGTGCGACGAAGCACGACTTGATTCGCAGAAGCACCTAGAGAAATTGTCGCCGCGTAAGAAACTGGGTCAAGCCCCAGCAGCGTCGTAATCGGGATCGTCAACGACGCGTTTTCGCCAATCGCCAAAGAGTCGGTGACGGTGAAAGTCTCGCTCTCCTGAAGTTCATCCAAAAATTTGGTGATCGATTCCGTCATTTCTTTTTGACGATCCTCTGGCTTTTCGGCCGACGAGGTCGCAAGCAAGCCACCGAGGTTTTTCATAAATTTCGGAACGAAGAGTTCGCTCCATGATTTCTTGTCGGCCGCTTTGATCGAAGGAATCGGTCGAACATGGACATAGCTGCGAATCACAGACAAATTCGCACCGATGCCTGGAATAACTTTTGGGTATCCATCAACACCGAGGAAGTAGCCTATTCGTGCGCCGGCAGAAACTTGGTCCACCATACTTACTTTGAAATCGCTCGACTGATCGCCGAAATACGATCCTGTTACGATCGACCGCGAGGCATTGAGTGAAATGCCACCGGTTGGCCCGCCCCAGGTAGAAATTGGCTGAACAAAGGGTTTTGTTGGGTTTTTTGATACGTGATCGAAGAACTGCTTTCTTAGGCCGTCGCTTCTTTCTTGAAGAAGCTTGTCCATTGGAAAGTATTCGAGCTTGTCATTTACGAGGGAGGTCAGCTGACGAATTCCAGCAGATGTGGCCTCAATTTTTAAAAACCGAACAATGTCGTCGGTCTTCAGTGGAGACTCTGGATCTCCGTGTGTGAAACGAAGAGCGTAACCGTCATATCGCTCTTGCGTTACTTTTCCCTGCTGAACTGAGCCAACTGTTATTTGCTTTTTGTAGTCAAACTTCCGCATTTCAACTGGCAAACGATTTTGCACTTTTGCATATGCAAGGATGTTGTTTCTACGGGCGATGGTTTTTTCAAAAATGATAGCTTCAATGTCTGATGGATACCGACCAGCCTGAACAATTTCTTTCCAGTCAGAAACCGTCAGACGGCCCATTCGTTCTGCAATCCACTGAACGTCATCGAGGGTCGTTTCCTGGAAGGCATCGGCGTATTTATGTGTGAAAATCAGACTCTCATTGATTAATTGAGCCGCCTCCCAGGCGTACATGTTGACGCTCTCGGGTACGTCTAAAAGTGTGAAGGGAACAAGAAGGGACCGCAGCGTGCGACGGCCTTTGATCTGCGTCGCAATCATGTTTCCCATATAGAAAGATGTGGGAACCGTGATGGTCGATGGCTCCAGCATGACATCCTGAAGCCAGACTTCTTTTTTCGCTGCGTCTTCGTTCAATACCCAGCGTTTGTTGTCGACAAGTCCGGCCTGTGTCGGAATTTCGGCAACAAACTTTTTCATCTCAGCTTCGCTTGAAAAGCGAACGCGAACTT
>JAXMMN010000027.1:0-6191 GCA_034366485.1 Bdellovibrionales bacterium | reverse complement strand
ATTTACTAATTGATGGCAAGCCTAGTGATCGCTACGAATAGCTGAATGAGCAATTCGAGCGATTTGGCAGGTCTACAGCGAGCGGTGCAGGATTTCTGTGAGGCACGCAAGTGGGACGAGTTCCATTCACTAAAAAATCTGGCAATCGGGGCGGTCACAGAGGCTGCTGAGCTAGTTGAGCCATTTAGGTTTCGCAGCGATTCCGAGGTGGAGGCGTATGTTCAAACTCCTGAAGGTCGAGAGAACCTTCAGGATGAACTAGCCGACGTTTTCTTTTTTCTCTTAAGGATCTCCCAACGAAACGGCGTCGACTTGGGACAGGCGCTCCGCGCCAAACTTCTGAAAAATGCAGCGAAATACCCCGTCTCAAAATGATACATAATTCTACTTCAGTCTTCTTTGACTTGCGTGACAAAGCGTCCTGCTTGTGCGGACAATATGTAGGTGTTTAATTTGGCTGATGATCTGCGGATCGGTCGCAAAGATTTATCGAGCTGATCAATAAAGGAGAACTGATGACGATCCAAGGTATTTCGAAAACAACAGCCGTCATGGCAATTTTGGGACTCACTTTGTCGGCTTGTGCGCCTTCCGACAAGCAGATCGCTGACTGGGTCGAAAAAAATCCTGAAGCAATTTTGAAATCCGTAGAAGCCTTCACGCGCAAACAGCGTGAGGACAATCAGCCGAAACCCGAAATGGCGACGACCTTCAAAAAAGAATTGTTTGAACATTCAACTAGTCCTTCAAGAGGTACAGGCCCAGTTAAAATTGCTTACTTCTTTGATTTCAACTGCGGTCACTGCGTAAAGCAGAGTGAAACGATTGAAGCGTTGATGAAGTCCAAAGCTGCTGAAGACGTCACCATTGTTTACAAAAACTTTCCAATCCTAAGCCCAACTAGTGAAGTGGCTGCTCGAGGTGCTTTAGCGGCTCACCAGCAAGGAAAGTACGTAGAGTTCTACAAAGAGGTTTATCAGACTCGTGAGAAGAGTCCTGAATCAATGCTTTCGATTGCCAAAAAAATTAAGCTCGATATCAAAAAATGGGAAGCTGACATGGACGGTGAGGCGGTAAAAGCGGAACTCGATCACGTTCGTGACCTCGCTCAAAAGATGAAAATTGGTGGCACGCCATTTTTGGCGATTGCTCCTGATCAAGTCATCCCAGGTCGGGTCGACGAACTCGAAAAGCTCGTCGCTCAAATGAAGCAAAAATAGTAGGCCGACACGACACAGATCTTTCGATGCCTCTGCATCGAAAGCAGTGGAGGCCAGAGGCCGACACGACACAAGCAAACGCTGCCGACAGTTTCGGCAGCGTTTTTTTTTGCCTTTGGACGAGACAGAATGGACCAGGTCCACTCGACCGAGCGCGGGCATTCTGAAACAATGAGACCATGAAGAAAACTGTCGATAAGAAATCTTTCGATGCGCCTGCATCGAAAGCAGTGCAGGCCGGCGGCCGTAGCGTCATAGTAGGGCTTCTCGGACGCGACCAAGTAAGAGCCACGTTTACATTTACCAATTCCATGATCAGCGATTTAGCTTTCGAAGCGACGGGCTGTCAGAAGTTTCTTCAGAGTTTGGACACGCTTCGCAGCCTGATCTTAAAACTCCCCGAAGCCGATCGAGATCTTCTGCAACCATCCGCCAAAGTGACTGAGATCTTATCGACGCTTGGTCGACAGGATCATTCTTCGATTTTGATTCGCGAGTTGATCTTGCGACTTCAGGACAAATTTCAGCTTCCCTATAACGAGGCAGAGCTCTGTCACTGCCGAGCGGTGCCCACCGAAGTCGTCGACCGTGCCATTGTCGCTGGATCGCACACGGTACAAGCGGTCGCAAGAGTGACTTCTGCCGGAACATCGTGTGGCACATGTAAGCCTGACACCGAACTTCTGATTGAGTACCGGCTTCGTTCTCTGGTTTGAGATTTACCTTGCGCGATTTTTCTTCTGTTTCACGGGGCGCACTGTGCCCTTCGGGAACTCGCCGGTCTCAAGATAAGTATCCAACATTGGACCTAAAAACTTTCGGCAGCTTCCGCCACAAGGGCCTACACCGGCCGTCGTTTTATCAAAAATTTTGTTCAAGGTATCGCAGCCTTGTTTGATCGCAGCTTCAATTTCGCCGCGTGAAATTTCATTGCAGAGGCAGACAATTTCGTCTTTCGGATCGTTCGATTTATTTTTCACTGGGACATCTGTCTGCGAATTTCGTTTAAAAGAATCGGCCGCAATTTCAGTTCAATATTCTGCGGATCTAGCGCGAGGGTTCCGGCGACTGTCGCACCGGCCGCATTTCGATGGCCGCCACCCCCCAGAGATTGTGCGGCTTCGAGAACACTGAAGCCGCGCTTTGAGCGCAGTGACACTTTCCACACTCCTTGCGATTCTTCTCGTAGTAGTAACGCCACTTTCACTGAATTCACATTCAGCGCCATATCAATCACATCACCTGAATCGTTTGAATCTGCTTTGTAACGATGGAAAATTTCGCGCGACAAGGTCACCACAGCCAGCGTCCCCTCGGATTCGATTCGAAGAGCACTCAAAGCGGTGGCGAGAAAGCCAAGTTTACTCGGTGTGAGGTTTGCGAAAAGCGCCTCGTGAATTCGTTCGGGATCATCAATCATCGGTAAAAGCTTAGCCGCCATTTCATGACTGCTGGCGCTCGAGCGAATATATCGAAAATTTTGGGTGTCAAACACAAGACTTGCATAGAGTGCCGCAGCTACACGGCTGTCGATCGTCACGTTCAGCGCGGTCAAGAGTTGCAGCAGGACTTCTCCAGACGAAGCCGCGTTTGCGTCGGCCCAAAGATAGGCGTCCTGAGGGGCGTCGCCCTGGTGATGGTCGACGATGACGATCGGGATCTCTTGCCCTTTTGCGGTCAATGAAGCGCGCCACGTGATAATGGGTTCAATCAGGCGATAGTCGTTGGTGTCGAACAGAATGATCAAATCCGGCGGGCTGGGATCGAGATCCGAATCGAAGACCTGAACCCGAATGGAGCTCGAGTCAGAAGCCGTCGGGGTTGGCTGAAACAAGAAACGGTACTTATTCCCGGGCTCCTCAAAGTTCATTATTTTCACAGACTTACCCATGGCTTTCAGCGCCAGGTACATAGCTGCTTCGCAGGCCAAACCATCACCATCAGCCTGAGGATGGGTCGTCAGCCAGATAGAGCCCGCCAGGCGGATCAGTTCGGGAATGGCTTGTGAACTTTTTCGGGGACTTAGCATAAGTATGTATTTCCTCGCGGAATTTTGCCAAAGACAAGCGGGATTGAAGCTCGGGGTCTTGACACTCACGGCAGTTCAGATAGGTTCAGAGCTTTTGTGCTAAGCGGCAAGAGGTTAATATGGCAGCAAACACGGCCGACGGTTCGGGACAAAACGCAACCCTCAAGACAGATCGACTTCCCATCACCATCAAAGGCAAAGCAAAGCTTGAAGAAGAGCTGAAGCGCTTGATGCACGTGGAGCGTCCGGCAGTTGTTCGTGCAATCGAAGAAGCACGAGCGCACGGCGATATCAGTGAAAATGCAGAATATGACGCAGCAAAAGAACGCCAGTCATTAATTGAAGGTCGCATTGGCGAAATTCAAGGTCACTTAGCGGGAGCTGAGGTTGTTGACACTTCCAAGCTCTCGGGCGATCGCGTCGTTTTTGGTGCGCACGTTCAACTCGTGGATACGGAAACGGATGAGAAATCCGAATACCAAATCGTTGGTGTGGACGAAGCAGATGTAAAAGAAGGCCGCGTTTCAATTTTGTCGCCGATTGCTCGAGCGTTGATTGGAAAACGGGTCGGTGATGTCGTGACTGTTCGTAGTCCAAAAACAGATAAAGAATACGAAATTACCAACCTTTTCTTCCGCTAGGAAAGATCGTGCGTCAGGTTGAAGAAGTAGCAGAGCAAGGCGGAATGCGATGGCTGATCGTCGCACTTGTGGTTGCGGGACTTCTAGGAACTCTGGCGCGCCTCATGATTGCTCCCCATAAAGTTGAAATGCTAGTTCGCGCAAAAGTCGCGACTTCGGTGTGGAGCAAGAAGTTTGAATTCCGTACGGCAGAAATTGATCTCGCCGATGGTCCTCTACCTGACTTTGCATTGATCTTAAAAGACGTCGGCTTTCGGCCCGCAGGTGACTGCCGGCCTGAGGGCGAACATCGTGAGCTGGCTCCGATCAGAGCGACCAGTGTTCGAGTGCCATTGAAATGGACCAGTCTTTTTCAGGGCCGCCTCAGTGCAGGTCGTATCGAGTTTGAAGAACTAAAAGTCGACATCGATGAAGCGAAGCGTACTTGTGCGCCTAAAGCAGCCAAGGAAAATTTGGTTTTTGCACCAGCCGCGGGGTCAGCAACTGCGCCTTCGGTTTCACCAGAAAACCCACGTGAAAATTTGCCTGAAAATTTAGCTGTCACTTTGTTTCCAGCGGAAGAGTTGGCAAAGATCGCTCAGCGAATTGGCGGTTTTCGTTTCCTTGGCGCAGAAGTATTTTTTGAAAACAGAATGAAGAGTGTGGTTCTCGAGGATGCGGTTGTGTCTGTTCGAGAGCGTGAAGTCGATATTTCGACAACAGTTCGCTTTCCGCCGGCCACAGTCTTCGGCGAAACTATTCCAGCATTTTCCGTCATAGGTACGATTCGACCATCTGAAATTTTGGCGGATGTTCGCGCCGATCTCAACGAAGGTACTTTCGAAGCAAACGCAGTTATGCGGCCCCTTCGCACGGGCGCTGGTGAGATCGAATTGGACTCGCAGTTAAAGCTGACGGTCAGTGATCTACCGCTTTCGATGATGACTCCGCTTTTAATTAAGTCAGGTGTTGTCCAGGGTCGGTTTCGTCCAAAGTTTGCGTGGCTCGATTGCAATGCGGAAATCAAAGGAATCTTCAGCCGTTTGTTCGTTGATAATCCAGTTCGGCTTTCGACCTGCGAAATCTCGGGGCAGGCAGGACGAGTTCGTGCTGATGGCGCGATCCGAGAGCCAAGTGGCAAATGGCAACCCTTTGACTTGGCCCTCGATGACTTAGATTTGGGCCGTGTTTTTGAAACATTTGAGTTGGAAGGCCCCTCGGGCGTCTTTGCTGAGTATGGTAAATTGACGGCCAAGGTAAAGGTAGCTTCGGCGACCGAGTACGAAGCGGTCGGTCGTCTCAAAGGCGCCATTTTGCGGTTTGCTGGTGGTGAGGGAACGGCCCTTCAAACTATCGACGTGAATTCAATTTCAATGAAGACGGTCAATTCGCGGTTCAGTTTTCAGATTGCGGACTTTGTTCCTGCTGGAGGCACTGCCGAGCTTTCGATCTCGGCGAACTACGATTTGCAAACGGACGAGACGGAATTTGATTTCGATCTGGTAAATTTGAAGCTCAATCCAAGAGTTGAAAAAGTCGTGTTCACCGGGCCAGTCGCATCAATTAAAGGGCAGGCGTCCGGGGTGTTTCAAAAGAGCGATTTATCGAAACTGAAGGCGTCGCTTGTTTTGGCGGATGTAAAAGGCTCTGAGTTTAGTTCCATGGAGATGCGCTTGGAGGCTCAACTAGCAGGTCAGGCATCCAAACAGCGGGCCATCGAACTCACGACAAAATCCGCCTTGGTTGAGGTTCAAAAATCTGGGCACCTTTTCTCTATTTTAAAGCCGGCGCTTTTGGGTTGGACGGGTGTTGAATCCGAAGACGGAAAACGCGTGACGCTGAATAAAGTGTCAATCAAGGGGCGTTTTAAAGAGGCTGGCTTCTATTGGTCGTCGGCACAGGCAGCCGTTGGTGGCGTGTTAAGTCTTGTGAGTGAAGGGCAAATCTTGCGCGATCAAGTGATCGAAGCGCGCCTTGAAGCTGGATATCCTGGTGTACGTAGGTTGGCGTGGGATGTTCGAGGTACTTGGCGAAAACCTGAGTTTGCGATCGCTTCGGATGAACTGCGCGCTCTTTTGCGGCGACCGGAAGTTCAGATTCCGAACAAGCCCGGCAATCAAGGCGTAGCGATTGAGTCGGCAGTAGTGCCGCTTCGTTATCTTGGAATTGCGAAATAGGTTTTTCTAGGACTTAGCTGCGACAGATGGACTGTCGAACGCGGTTGATTAAAGACGAATCTTCGCTCGACTGATTGTCGTTATTTTTCTGTGATTGGCAGTCCATGAAGACCCAATCTGGAATGCTCGGTGGAACGACCATTCT
>JAXMMN010000026.1:0-1325 GCA_034366485.1 Bdellovibrionales bacterium | reverse complement strand
AAGATGGATTTTCTGAAGATGACTGGAGCTCTTGGATTTCCTTCACGAAGTCAGAAGGATCCAAAATGCAAATCGTTGGTGACGATCTTTTCGTTACCAATCCAAAGCGCGTTGCCCGAGGAATTCAAGAAGGCGCGGCGAATGCGCTTCTCGTGAAGGTCAATCAGATTGGTACTTTGTCAGAAACCGTTGAGGCCGTCCGGATGGCTAGCTCGAGCCGCATGCACACTGTGATGTCGCATCGATCGGGAGAGACGGAAGATTCAACGATTGCTGATTTGGCCGTGGCATTGTCGTGTCAGCAAATTAAAACCGGAAGTCTCTGTCGTGGTGAACGCACGGCCAAGTACAACCAGTTGCTGAGAATTGAAGAAGATCTTGGTGCAACGGCAAAGTACTGGGGGCGTGACGCCTTTTTCAACAAAGGCTAACGGGTCTTCGACGAAGGACCAGCCTGTAAACTTGCGGGTTGGTTTTTAGCCATTATGAAATGACATTCAACACGTTCAACATAACAATAGTGAAGTGATGACGGATCCGGAGCTTCGCTAATGATTCAAAAGTTTTCTGTATGGGCCAAAATATTTCGCGATTGGCTTCAAAATCCAGTGAGCGTGTTGGTGCTTGTCGGCACGGTTTCGTTTGGCGCGGTGCTGATAGATGGCACATTGTTTCGATTGTGGAGCCTCGCTCGTGATCGCGATCAGCTTGAGGAGCGCCTCGTGAGCCTCAAGCAATCAATTACTGATAAAGAAATGAAGTTGACGCAATCCAACCGTCCCGAGTTTATCGAACGGCAAGCCCGCGAAAACTTGGACTTTGTTCGTGATGGCGACCTGGTATTTATCTTCTCCAACAACGACGGAGATTCCAATTCCGCAGCGAATGGCTCATTGCCGCAAAACGCAGCGCGCTGATTTGCCTATCACGGAAATTCTCGTTAAATATTTCGGATATGTCACAGACTCTTACGCCCTCCATGATTTCAAATTTGCGGTACAGCCTCGGTCAAAGCCGGGCTGACTTTGCTCGAACGATGACGGTTTCACTTGAAACGGTATTCGCTTGGGAATCTGGTGCGCAAGTGCCCACGGCCGTTGAAGTATCGTCGCTGGTTCGCCTTCGCCAGCAGTCAGAGACCTATGCCGAACGAACGGCGCTTCGCCCTGTGATGGAGCTCGCTCTTCGAGACCGACATCTCGATCAAATTCATGCGGCCGAGATCTAGGCACTAGAATGAACAGAAAAAAGTCGCTGTATCTAGTCGACGTTAGTTCGATGTTCTTTCGTGCGTTCTACGCCATTCGCCCCTTGTCGAGTCCGAC
>JAXMMN010000025.1:0-5659 GCA_034366485.1 Bdellovibrionales bacterium | reverse complement strand
TGTGGAAAACTCGGTGGAAATAGCGCATTCCTGCGGTGGGATGGGCTCTTGCGGCACCTGTCGAATTCGGCTTCATGCCGATTTGGGCTTAGTTCCAGCGGTCGAAGAGGTCGAAGCCGAGATGGCGATTGATCGCGGCTTTCTTGCCGATGAACGTTTGAGCTGTCAGATCGTGATTCCCAATGGCGAAGTCAATTGGACAGCTGAAGCGCTTGGAAAAGTTGAGGACGAAGAGCCTTAGCGAGGTTGAACGACGATTGGATTCGTCATGATCCACGGCACCCAGCGCCCTCCGTCGAGAAGACTTGGACTGATGAAAAGCCTTACCACCACGCGATAGACACCGGGTTGATGAATTCGAAATTCAGTTTCCGTCGAGTTGGATGTCATAGTGCTAATTCCGTCTTTCAAAATCACAGTTTCAAATGGAACATCTGGTTTTTTGGGAAGGCGAACCATGATTCGACTTCGATCATCAAGTTTAGGTCGACTGCCGAGCGGGTGAATTCCTTGATCGTCTTCGTGCCACGTGGCGAAGCCTTTGGTGGGCCCAAGAGAATCGAGCGCCATATAGGATTGTCCTGTCATTAGCCCATTCAAAACTTTTGCGCGATCGCTTTCGAATTCACCGGTCAATTCTGACCGAAGCAGCAAGTGATTCGAAGCAAGTGCAAACATTGTTTCATATTTAGGAATTTTAAAAGGCACTCCAAGAATCGGCGAAGGCTTACCTGCGTCCGATCCGAGCAATCCGAAAACATGACGGTCTCTCGACAGCCTATCCCACGTTTCAAATGCGGTATCGAGATCTGCAAACAGACGAATGAGCGCAAGCTCGGCGTTGAACGGGTAAATGAGTCCGCTCCAAATAAGTGATAGCCGTGCGTCTCGCCACATTCTTGAGATCGTTTGATGAACATTCAAGACCTCCAAGCCAGCGATCCCATTTGGCAAGATTCCAGCCCACTCTGTGCCATTGCGGGAAGCTTGCCCGAGGACAATCGAATCTGTCGGAGTTTGGTTGGTGCTCGAACGAGGTTGGCGATTTGTTCGTTTTTTTTCGGGCTCCCTAGAGAGAAGATCCGCGATGGTCGTTTGCGCTTGCCCCAGACTCTCCACTGATTTGAGTCGCTCGGGATTCAACGCAAGAATTCGGGATTCTAAGTAGCTATATTTTGAACCGTTCAAAACCATCAGCTGCCGTTGCCAGCCTTCACTTACACCACCCGGTACAAACCGATTGAGCTCATTGAAGATGATGAAATCAAGTTTCGATTCTTGGCCCGCTCGAACTATTTCTTGAGCGGACAAGTATCCACCAGACGCAGTGGACTGAACGTTGATGATGCCTCGATAGTCATAAAAACCGGGATGGTTGGGAGTATCCAGCGAGGACGGAACAGCTTCCGGGCTTCGTAGTGAAAGAGAAATCGCGTACGTCAAAAGAACAAGTACTGATGCGATGAGCGCGATGGCTTTTTTCATATCAGCGAGTCTCCGGAGGCACAGTCGATTTTCGTTCAAACAAGACGAGTTCGAATCGACTAAACTTGTCGCGGCTTAACTCTTTATATCCAGCTTTTTCAATCCAGCTGGGCCAGGGCCACTGAGTTTCAAGTGCGATGACGAATTTGTCCGCCATTGGAATTCCGGACTCGTGGAAGTCATAAAAGTCGATGCGATTGATTCCTTTGAGTTTCCCGACGTTTTCTTTCAATGCTACTGAAAGCGCCGCAGCCATCTGGTAGGAGGAGGCGAAAAACTGCACATTCTCGGACCGATATTTCCCGACAAGGGGTTCAAGTTCTTTGAAGCGAACGAATTCGTAAGTTTTAAGTCGATCGGCCTCAATACCAAACAGTGGCTCTGAAGGTCTCGTGGATTGAAAGACGACGATCGCAGTTGCAAGCCCCCAGACAGTCATCATTGCGCGCGACAAAAATCTTGCGGGGAGAATTCCTGATTCCTTAGGTGCGCTGTCGGCGATTGCGGCGATTATTAAGAGCGACAGATGGCCCGCAATCGGCCAATTTGCTTCGACCGGTGATCGCAGACTTGTCCAGGCAAAAAATAAAATCGATCCCCAACCGAACCATCTTAAAAAAGAAAGCGATCGAGGCTCAGCGGGTTTCCAGAATGTGAACAATACCAACGGCGAAAGAAGCGCCAGCTGTCCTCCGAGATACTCCGAGAGCTGCGCAAGCTGCCGCGGGATCCCGACCGCTTCTTTGTCTAGGCCATGCCCAAGTTGAAATCGAAATGAAGCCCAATCATTTTGGTGATTCCAAAACAAAACGGGAAGACTGAAAAGTAAACCCGCCAATATTGCGGGGCCTAGATATTGAAGTTTTGCGGGCTGCCATCGTCGATGTCGAAGTAGGTAAGCAATCGCGATGGGGACGAAGACGACAACAAGATACTTCGAACAAAACCCAAGCCCAAGCGATGCACCCAGCAGAGTCGCCGACTTCACGGACGGCGAATTCAAATGAGATCGAAAAAAGAGCAGCGAGAGGGTCCAGAAAAAAATGTAGGGAATGTCGGGTGTGACGATTAAAGATCCGACGCCAAAAAAGGGAGAGAAAAGCAGAACAAGAAGCACGTTTCGCAATTGAACTGTAGAAATCAGTCCCTCTAAAAGCTTGATGACTACTAGGAGAGTCAGATGGCCGAAAATCACAGCAGGAATGCGCAAGGCACCCGTTAAATGAGATATAGCTTCAAGAGGGTGTGCAAGTTTAAAGAGCCAAGCTACGAAAGGTGGATGATCAAAGTAGGAGAGTTGAAGATGGTGACTCCAGACCCAGTAATAGGCCTCATCATTTGAAAGTGGAATGAGCGCTGCCAAAATAATTTTGGCAAGAAGCGCCCATAGCCAGATGGACTTTACGCTCAAGGGAGCTCAACTTTCATTGGCTTTCCGAGATCACCAGGAACACCACGATCTATTCCGTTGACGATCAAGTTGACGGCGCCGCCGTTCGAAAACTTCAAGATGACTTTCTTTTTCACTTTAATGGACTGAACCTGTTCGGCTCGAAGTCTCAAGTTGCGTGGAGCTTCACCATCGATGGTCGCCTCCACGTCCACTTGGTCGAGCGCCTCGATTAACACTTCACTGTTTCTTCCGTTCGCCACTGGCGCTGGTGTCGCCGAAGGCTTAGGTGTTGGCGTCGGTGTCGGTGTTGCCGAAGGCTTTGGTGTCGCTGTCGGAGTCGGTGTTGCCGAAGGCTTGGGTGTCGCTGTCGGAGTCGGTGTCGCAGTTGGTGTTGCGACCGCGATCGGCGGCTGTCCTTCTCCTTCGCGCGGGGGTTCTGGAATGTCGTCGCCTGGTTGTTGACCGTCGGCCTCTGTTTGTTCGACTTCAGCGACGGGAGCAGCCGTTTCCACTGTGGCCGGTTCGGTCACGCGTTCCGATTCATAGCTGTCCATTTTTCCTTTAAGGAAAACGATCAAAATGATCAAAAGGATGATTCCGCCAAAAATTAAACCGCGTGAGAGAAGAGAGGGTTCGTTGCGCAACGTCGCTTCTGCATCATGGGTTTTGGGTCGACTGACCGGTTTTGGAGTTGGAGTTTCTGCCTGAGGCACGGTCTTCGAACTTGCGGCAGTGGTGGATTTGGCAGCTTCTTCCGTCGCAGCGGCATTGAGTTCAGCAGGGTTGGCTCCGCTAGGCGTCGTTGGTCGCGAAAGGGTGGACCCCATTTCCTCGTGAAAAGTTCGAAGAATTTCTTCAGGATCTAGGCCTAAGAAGACCGCGTACGAACGCACGAAACCGCGCAAAAATGTTTTAGGTGGTAGGTTTAACGGATCGCCTTCTTCTATCGCTTGCAAAGTTTTGATTGTGATCTTGGTGGACAGCGACACCTCGCTGATCGTGACACCTTTGCGCTGCCGATTTTCTTTTAAAATTTGTCCGGTGATTTTCATGGCGTCCTTATCTCATGATCTCAAGAAGTGATTCGGCTTTCTTTGCATAGCGACCTTGCGGGTAGTCCTTCAGAACTTCCTCGAGTCTCGCAATAGCCGCCGCTGACCGACCAAGCTTGTAGTTCGCAACACCGGCAAAGTACGCCGCTTCGTCTTCACCCTCTGTGCGGCAGGCGGAGATCGCGCGATCTAAAGTCTCTGCTGCTTCTTTAAATTCACTGATTTCTAGATGTGATCGACCAAGCACAGTTTGGGCGAAGCAATTTGTTCGATCCACCTTCAATGCTTCCGTAGCCGTGGCTTTAGCGTCTTTGAAGTTTCCCATTCGAAACTGGGCGAGAGCAATATTGGTCCAACCGCGAATGGGGTATTGATAGGTGAGATCCTCAGTTACTTTTTTCGCGTCCTGAATGGCGAGCGCAAATTGCCCGCGTTCGATCAAAATCCGGGCACGATTGTTTCGCGCCTCTGTGTAAGAGGGATTTATAGAGAGTGCGAGATCAATATGTTTCTGAGCGAGCTCCATGCGGTCGCGAACAAAATAAGTGAGCGCCAAATTGTTTTGTACAACTGCATTTCGTGGATCGAGTTTTTCAGCCGCCAAAAATTCGGTCAGGGCGGATGGATACTTTTTGTTCGTAAAAAACCGCGTTCCATTTTGCAGATGTAAAAGCGCGATATCTTTTGCATTCGTTTTTTTCGCCGTCGAACATCCGGACACTGCTGACAAGGCGAGTAAACACACCGCTAAACAAAGAAATTTGGTTGGTGAATATCTAAGATGAATCCGCATTCCTAAAACGGTAACAGGATTCGCCTAAACGGGCAAAATCAATTGGCTTTTCTTCGGAAGACGATCATCGCCTCGATGTGGTCTGTCTGAGGAAACATGTCGAGTCCCTGAATTTCTAAAAGTTCATATTCTGTGCGCTGCTTGTCGAATGATTCGCGCAATCGAGAAACATCTCTCGCGAGAGTGGCTGGATCGCAACTGACATAGACAACCAGACCAGGCTTTCGTCGAGCAATTTTTGACATGACGCCCTTGTCGCAGCCGTCGCGCGGCGGATCAAGAACGATAATTTCGTCAAGAGGCAGCCCTTTCTTCGTCAGCTGACCGGCAGCACCAGACTTTTGTCGAGTGAGCCAGTGTTCGACGTCTTCGGCATAAAAACGACAAAGTTGCGCCCGCGGATTCTTCTGGGCGCTTTGAATGCTTTCAGACGACTGCTCGACGCCCGTTGCCTCAATGACTACTTCGGGGTGGCTTTCGCGAACTGCTTCGATTGTTGGAAACGTCAGATTTCCGTTCCCACAATAAAGATCGAGAAGGTGCCAATGCAAAATATCAGGTCTCGATTCGATGTAAGAGCGAACCTGTTCTTTGACTAAATTTTGTAGTTTTAAATTTTGTGGTCGATTGACCTGAGTGAAGGCTCCGCCGATGGATAGCTTTTCTTGCTCATCAAGCGCGACTTGAAATCGCTCACGAAGCTTCACACCTTTTCTAATTGAGCTGTCGACGTGTTCTTTTGCAAATGGAACCAGACGAGAGTCGGCGATCATACAGCTTTCGATTGCCACAAAATCATGTGTGCCGCGCTTGTTGTATCCCAATCGGTAGTTGCCGGTATCTTGTTTCAGCTGAAGAGTGATTCGCGATCGGTATTCAAATACCTGTTCGCTGACAATCATCGGCTTAAGCAATTGAGCTTCGGCTTCACTGATC
>JAXMMN010000024.1:0-3748 GCA_034366485.1 Bdellovibrionales bacterium | reverse complement strand
ATCGATACGAAAAAGATAAATGTTCCTATGGGAAAACGGCGTCCACCAAACGAATCGGATATTCTTCGTTTGGCGCCAGGTGAACGCAAGACCGTCCATGCGAAGCACTGGGGGTATGAAACCTTCCCGTACTTTGGTAGCCTTAAAGACCAATCCATTCCCAACAACGAACGTCTCGCCTTTATCCTCAAAAGCAAAGGCATCTACAACGTTTCCTTTTGCTGGACCTTTATCGCTATGACCAATCCGTTTTTGAAATCTGACGAAGTGTTTTGGCAAGGCCGCGTTTGCTCACCTGAAACCACGTTCGAAGTGAAGTCACCTCTTCCAAAGAATCCCGAATAGATTTAATCTTTTACGAATGGAAAATATCAAAGTTCCCCAAGATCTCAGCCGTGTCGATTTCAAAAAAATGTCGCCCCTACATTCGCAGATTCACAAAGAACTCAAAGAGGCTCACGACAGCGGAATTCTCGTTATCTTTGCACAAGACTTTCCCACTCTAGAGATTGCCTTGTCTTTTCCGTTTCCAATTCTCGTCTATGACTCGACTCCAGTCATGCTTAAAGACGGATCCCAGGCGCGCTTTTGGATTCAAGAAGATCACGCGGCCGCAATTGGAGACTGCCTCTCGCGCCGAGATATTTTCAACTTTCAATTATTTATGACGACTTGGAAAGACGACTCGATGTCGATCTTCGTTGATAAACTTAAAACGGGCCCAGGAAAAATTTCGCGCCTTTCCATTCACCACAACAGCGGCGATGAATTCACCACTCTTGAAGCAAAAGGTCTTGCTCAATGGATTCACCATTCGCAAGTGCGTGCGCTAAACTTGCAGTGTCACGAGTTTGATGCCGGATCGATAGAGACACTCGTCTCAGAACTTCGTGCGCTCAAAAATAGCACCCTACAAGAAGCCGTCGTCGTTCCGCACGATAGCGAACGCGAGGACGTATCGATTGACTCCACTGCCTTAGAGTCGTTCGTCGCGGCCAACCGCACAATTGATCCGATGTCTGACGAAGTGTTTTCACTTCTCATGAAGCGCGTCGCCGACACATTCACCAATCGAGAGTTTCATGACGTTGAGGCATTGTGCACGTCACTGCTGCGCTCTTACAAAATGACGGCGGAACAGGCCGGATGGTTTGCTGACTATCGCCACCGCGCGCTTTTCTTCATTGGAACGGAAAGAAGTCACCGCGAAGCGCTCCGGCTTTTAATGAAACCAGAAATGGCCTGCGAACCCTCTCCGCGAAATCGCCTGTGGATGATTTCAACATCTGCCGAAATGGCCAACCAACTTGATGAGCCTCAGCTGACAACGGAAATGGTCGAACTTTACTTGAAAGAAAATCAGCGCCTTTCCGATCCGCCAGAACGCGAACAGAATGAAGTTCGCTGTCGAATCAACGCCCTCCACTTTAAGAATATCGACCCGAGCATCAAAGAGTCCGAGCATAAAATAAAAGTGATTGAGCTATTGCGCGCAAATCCAGAGTGGACCGAAACAATTCAGGTTCCGCCCGAAATCCAGTCCGCACTTAGATGACCGTACGTCAGGGCTGCCAATCGATCCACTCACCGTGGCCACCGCATTCGGCGATTTTTCGATTCCATGCCTGCTTGCCATCAGCGTACTTCGCGATCACGAGTTCCGGATTCTTCGTCCCTAGCCACTCTAAGCTGATGCGCCAAACTTCTCGTGTCAGCGAAGCGGCTTCTAGAAGCCGATCAAAATCAAGTCGATCGTCGACGGAAAATTGATTCAGTGAAAAACTATGAAGCACACAAAGAAGCTGATCATTTGGAATCTTTGAAATAGCTGAAGGCAGAACCTGATTGGCTGCACCTCGATGAAAATCGATAGAGGTGGACTTTAATAGCTCCAGTGCATCTTCAAGCCGCTTGCGCCGATCTAGTTGGTCGGGCCAAATTAAGGCGAGGTTCCACGCCCTTTCGCTGTCATTCAAAAGATCAACCGGATTGAGATCAATTCCGATTCGGGTTCTGACTTTTATACTCGGTAGCTCTGGAAGAGCTTCCCCTCGTGACTCACACAGAAGCCGCAACAACGAGCCCTCTCGGCCGGATTGGATGCCATCCGAGTAGGTAACGTGCGCCTGATCCATTAGGAAACTTAAGCCACCTGAGGTGCCAACATCAATCAATGCGACCTCAGATTGCTGCGATCGTTGCGCTGCGAGCTTCAGCGCTGGCCATAGCAACGCACATCTTTGAACTTCATTTGTTTGGACCAATTTTGTTTTTAAAAGTTCAAGAATTTCAGCTTCAAACTTACGACAGAATTCTTTGAAGCTTTCAAACATTTCTAGTGTGGGTTCAAACTGACCACCTAAGCTTGGATAGTACTTTGCTAAGTTCTCGCCTGCAGACGACGCGTGGCGGTTTTTTTCCAAAAGAAAGTGGACAGCTGCAAAAAATAAATTCGGAGCTGGCTGACTTGGCTCAGCGTTACCAGCTAGAGCAAGGCACTGATCATCCGTACTCACTTGAATGGAAAGATACCGATACATCGGCGAGCTATTCACTTGGTCGGCAAAGCGCAAAAACCATTGCGCCATTTTCTGATTCAGATCTTTACTTTGAATCTCTTCCATTCCCATAGGTGCCTACTCAACTATTGCAGAGTTTTTAAAGGGTTGTGCCAAACATCGTGCCAATTCCGGCTGTCATCGCCATCGCAAGCGCGCCCCAAAAGCCGACCCGAAGCGCTCCGCGCCAGACATTTGCACCGCCAACTTTTGCCGCAACGACGCCAAGAAGAACTAAAAACACGAGAGAACCGAACGCAACAGACGCGATCAAAATTTGGGAGGGAACTAGCACAACAAAAATCAACGGCAACGCGGCACCAACGGCAAAAGCTGCCGCCGAAGAAAGTGCGGCCTGCACTGGACGCGCGCTTAACGCATCAGTGATTCCAAGCTCATCCCGAGCATGGCTTCCGATCGCATCAAAAGCGGTTAGCTGAGCTGCCACTTGCTGCGCAAGCTGGGGTTCAAGACCGCGTTTTACATAAATCGCGGCCAACTCTTCCATTTCAAAATCAGGATCAGATTCTAGCTCAGCTTTTTCACGCTTAAGGTCAGCAGACTCGGTGTCTGACTGCGAACTAACGGAAACATACTCACCGGCGGCCATGGACATTGCACCAGCAACCAATCCAGCAACACCGGTCACTAAAATATTCTCATGGGTCGCATTCGCGGCCGCAACACCCACAATAAGGCTGGCTGTAGAAACAATCCCATCGTTTGCCCCGAGTACAGCCGCCCTCAGCCAACCAATGTGATGGGACTTATGAAGCTCTTCACTGATTGGCATTTTGACTCCTAATCCATCTCTTCTTTGACGACGGTCGCATCTACAGGATTGAAGTAAACTTCAACTTTGTCGCCAGCTTTATTTGTACCGTAAATCTCGTAACAAGACCCCGGCTGCTTAAACTTTCTAATCTTGTATCCTCGCTCTTCCACATTCTTCTTAAAGTCGGCTTCTGACATCCACTTTTCTTTTGGCTGATCCGTGCAAGATTTTTTTGCATGAGCCATTCCGCCACTTAACAATACGACCATCGCAATGAGAACGTGTTTCATCTTTTTCTCCTCTGATTGTTGCAGGCTGTTTCGTTGTTCCTGCTTCTTTTGTCCTTGTGCCAGTATCGGGCCCAATCAGATTTCGAAAATCGACCGAAAGACCTAGGCCGACATAAGTAGCCGAA
>JAXMMN010000023.1:0-6658 GCA_034366485.1 Bdellovibrionales bacterium | reverse complement strand
GTGCTTTGGAAGATTTCTTGTCCAGCCATGCGCACGAAGGCAGAGCATGATGTGATAGAGCTCTTCGTCATCGGTGACAACCGATCCGCCTTCCATCGTCGAAATATGGTGACTAAAGAAGCTTGAGTAAGTGCCCATCGCGCCAAAGGTTCCGCACTGCTTTCCTTCGAAGGTCGCACCCATCGATTCGCAGTTGTCTTCAATCAACGTGATGTCTTTGCCTTTGATCAGTGACTGAATCTTCGCAAAGTCGTTCGGGTTACCTAATAGATTGACCGTCATGATCAGGCGGGTTTTGGGTCCAATCGCTTTTTCTAATTCCTTTAGGTCAAAATTCAAAGTCTCGCGATCGATGTCAACAAAGCGAAGCTTAAGACCGTACTGATGAAGAGGATAGTAAGTGGTGCTCCAAGACACGGCCGGTACGATGACTTCGTCGCCCGCCTTTAATGCACCAGCCTTCTTATAGAAAAGTGCAGCCACCATCAAAAGATTCGCCGTCGAACCCGACGAACACATCACGGCGTACTTTGTACCAAAGTATTCAGCGAACTTCTTTTCGTACTCAGCGACTTTCGCGCCCATTGTGAAATTGCCAGACTTGATCACAGCCTGCATCGCATCGTACTCAGCTTGATCCCAACCACTTGTTGCGAGCGGTAAAAACACTTCAGACATTTTGCTCACCTTTTTTTTCTAGATGCAGGTTTAGGTAAAATTCGTAGGCCCGGCGAATACCTTCTTCCAGGGACGTCTTTGCTTTCCATCCGAGGGCCGCCGACCGTTCGACAGAAACAAGTTTTCGCTTCATACCGACTGGTTTGTTCAGATTGTGAGTGAACGTTCCTTTGTAACCGAGGACTTTCGCAACAGTCTGATAGTACTCGTTGATAGAATAATCAAAGCCGAGACCGACGTTGATCAGTTCGGGAACTTGATCAAAGTTTTTAAGCGCAAAGAAAACAAAGTCCGCAAGATCGTAAGCATCCATGAATTCACGCCGTGCGGTTCCGTCGCCCCAGATTTCAACGGAAGCCTGGCCTGTCTTCATCGCAACGTGGACCTTATGAATGACCGCAGGAATCATGTGCGAAGACAAAGGATCGAAATTGTCGTGGCGGCCGTACAGGTTGCACGGAATCAAAGTCTTGTACTTGAGATCGTTGTTTTCGCGGTGAATGTAAGACGCATACTTCGCAGCGAAGACTTTGGCGATTGCATAGCCTTCATTTGTGGGCTCGAGTTCTCCCTTTAGCACGAGTTCTTCTTTCAACGGGTTCTCGGCATCGCGTGGATACATGCACGAGGTTCCCATGTTCAGAACCTTCGTGATTCGCGCTTTATGGGCCGCACCTAGGATGTTGCGAGCCATGTCGAGATTGTCGATTAAAAATGCGACGGGATTTGAGATGTTGGCCTGAATGCCCCCCACGCGTCCCGCGCAGTGAACAACCAAATCGGGCCGATGTTTTAGCATGTAGTTTTCTGTCGAGGCCCGATCGAGGAGGTTCAATTCACCACTTGAAGGCGCATAGAATTCGTACGCAGCGCCATGTGTCCTTGCGTAGTCCAAAATGTTTCGGCCGACCATTCCGCTGCCGCCCGTTAGGAGGATCTTCATCGTGTGCCCTACCTTACTACTTTCAGCGACGTGAACTTCGAATCGCGCTCGGCCAACTGAAGATCGGCTGCCATCATTTCTTTGACCAATTCCGCAAACGTCGTTCGAGGTGTCCAGCCAAGCTTTTCTTTCGCTTTGGTTGGATCGCCCAAAAGCGTTTCAACCTCCGTGGGCCGGTAGTAACGAGGGTCAACAGCCACGATGCAGCGACCTTCTTGATCGAAGCCTTTTTCTGAAGCTCCTTCGCCCTTCCATGTGATTGTCATCCCCATGTGTTTAGCTGCCGCGACCACGAACTCGCGAACGCTGTACTGAACACCGGTGGCGATGACGAAATCTTCTGGCTTTTCTTGCTGAAGCATCAACCACTGCATTTCGACGTAATCACGCGCATGTCCCCAGTCGCGCTTTGCATCCATGTTGCCAAGGTACAGACACTTTTCGAGGCCAAACTTGATACGGGAAAGTCCGCGCGTGATTTTTCTTGTGACGAACGTTTCTCCGCGAAGGGGTGACTCGTGGTTAAACAAGATCCCGTTGCACGCGTAGATACCGTACGCTTCGCGGTAATTTATCGTGATCCAATACGCATACATCTTTGCAACCGCATAAGGACTTCGCGGATAAAATGGCGTTGTTTCTTTTTGTGGAATTTCCTGAACCAAACCGTAAAGTTCCGAGGTCGAAGCTTGGTAAAAGCGAGTCTTCTTTTCGAGGCCCAAAATGCGAATCGCTTCGAGTACTCGCAAAGGTCCGATGGCATCGGAGTTGGCTGTGTATTCGGGCTCTTCAAAAGAAACCGCGACGTGCGACTGCGCTGCCAGGTTATAGATCTCATCTGGTTGAACTTGTTTGATGATCCGCAGAATGCTGGAAGAGTCGGTCATGTCCCCGTGGTGCAGATGAAGATTTGCTCCTTTGTCGGAGCGACCTTTTTCGTGGGGATCGCGAAACAAGTGATCGATGCGATCGGTGTTGAACAAAGAGGTCCGCCGCTTGATGCCGTGAACTTCATAACCTTTTTCCAAGAGAAACTCTGCTAGGTAGGCACCGTCTTGGCCCGTGATACCCGTAATGAGCGCTTTTTTCATAGGGGTATAGTCGTAGGATTTCGGCTGAACTTTGTCGAGCTTTTACCTAGCTAGAATGGCCGGTGGTGGCCTGAAGCTGGGTGGCCCAAAGCGCGTGATCACGAAGGCTTTCTCTCAAACTTATAACCGGCTGCCAGCCAAACTCGGTTTCAAGCTTCTTTAAGCTTGGCCTATAGGTATCGGGGCTCTGCATCATGTGCCCTGCAACCCGCACCTCTGGCACCTTTCGACCAACTTTTAGCGCCACCGCGCGAACAAGATCCGCCAATTCGTGCATATTCACGGATTCGCTTCCGCCGACATTGTACGCCTCGCCCGATCGGCCTCTCGCCAAAAGCATCCAAAGCACTTGCACCAAGTCACGTCCGTCCAAATACGCTCGCACTGTTTGAGGTGTTCGCACATTAAGCGGAAGACCATTTAGCATCGCCGACATGAAACCAGAAATCGCATAAGGCCCTTCAATTGGAAACAGTGGACCCGAGAAGGCAAAGCCTCTGGCTACAACGGTCTCGACCCGCCTTGCTTTTTGCGCTTCATAACAAAGGCGTTCGGCTTCGCGCTTCGCGGCACCATACATCGTGAGGCCGCCGTTCAACGGATCTGAAAGATCGGTGATGGCTGGCAAGAGACTCGCGTCGACCAGCCCTTCAAACGGGAGATCCGAATTTCCGCGCCCATAAACAGCGCCGGAACTTGCCAACAAAAATCTTTTCGCACCAACGCGTTCGGCTTCTTCCAGCATCCGCCGCGTACCCGAGACAATCGTCTCTCGCATTTCAGCTTCTGCCGAGGCATCGGCACGATTAGCCGGGGTCGTCGCGAAATGAAAAATATGAGTCACACTAAATGGGATGGTCGCCGTGACGACATCCCCTTTTTTAAAAATCAAGCCGGGCAGATTTTTAAGAGAAGGGTTTTTATTTAAGAAGACGTCCGGGTTTCGCGAAAGAACGGTGAGTTCAACTTTGAGACCGGCTTCGCGAAGTGCCAGGAAACTTGCAATGATCCACGAACCAAAAAAACCGGTGCCACCCGTCAGCAGAATGTGAGCAGGCCCGAGGCGCTTCCAATCTTCAAAGCAACGCAAAGTGAGCTCTCGCTTCGCTGCAGTGATGATCTCACCGGTTAGAATTTCGGCATTCATTACTTTCCTTTAGCCTCGATGATCGCCGCATGAATGCGATCCGAAATATAATCGAGGTGCACTTTTTCAAGCCCTGGCCAAACACCCACCCAAAACGTGTCATGCATGATGCGTTCGGTGTTTTTAAGATCACCGACCACGCGGTGCTCAATGCCCTTATAAGCAGGTTGCTTCAAAAGGTGCCCGCCGAACAAAAGACGTGTGCCGATTTTCTCGGATTCCAGTCTTTTTACCAGGGCGTTTCGCGTGATTCCCGCTCTAGGCTGGACTGTTAAGGCAAAACCGAACCAGGAAGGATTTGCCCCCTTCAGCGATTTCGGAAGGATCAGATCGCCTTCGAGGTCTGCCATTTTACTGAGAAGATAATTGAAATTTTCTCGTCGGCGCTCGATGAAACCAGGAAGCTTCTTAAGCTGCGACACGCCGACTGCGGCCTGCATGTCACTGACTTTCAAATTGTAGCCGATGTGACTGTAAATATATTTATGATCGTAACCTTCTGGCAGATCGCCAAGTTGCCAGTCGTAGCGCTTTTTGCACGTGTTGTCTTTTCCAGGTGGGCACCAGCAGTCACGGCCCCAATCGCGAATCGATTCGGCTGCTAACTTCAATTGCGCATTCGACATGCAAACCGCACCGCCCTCACCCATCGTGATATGGTGAGCGGGATAGAAACTGACGGTCGCAATATCGCCGTAAGTGCCAATCGGTTTTCCGTCAACCGTTGCACCCAAGGCATCACAGCAATCCTCCACCAACCAAAGTCCGTGGCGATCGCAAAACTCTTTCACTGCTTTTACATCAAACGCATTGCCAAGAGTGTGCGCGATCATCACTGCTTTTGTTTTTGGCGAAAGGGCCGCTTCCAGTTTCGAGATGTCGATATCATACGTACCAAGCAAAACATCGACAAAGACTGGGACACAGCCATTTTGAATGATCGGGTTCACCGTCGTCGGGAACCCCGCCGCGACTGTGATGACTTCGTCGCCGCGCTTGATTTGTCGGTCACCCAAGCGAGGTGACGTCAACGCTGTAAACGCCACGAGATTTGCGGACGATCCACTGTTGACGAGCAGCGCAAACTTAGTTCCAAAACTTTGCGCGAAGCTCTTTTCAAATTCCGTCGCAAAGCGACCAGCCGTCAGCCACATATCGAGACTTGAATCGACAAGATTGACCAGGTCGTCTTCGTCGAGAATTTTTCCCGTGACCGGAATGTAGTCTTGGCCCGGTACGATTTTTCGCGGCGGAAGAGCACGATGATGCGCACGAGCAGCTTCGATCACTGCATTGCGAGTAGTTTCGATCGACATTTTTACAACGCCCCTCTGCTTAAGCTTTGACTGAATGATTGACGAACTTGCTCGTCACTTAACTGATGTTCAGAAAGCGCGTGCTGATACGATCCGCAGCTATGAACAAACTGATCTTTCAATGACCAGATTTTCATTTTTGGCACCGCATAGCCTTCGTCGATCAGCGCATCGCTGATCGTGGAAGCCAAGCCACCACTTCGGTGATGCTCTTCTAAAACCCAAATCTCTTTTGCAGTATGAAGAAGCTCGACAAGTTCCTTGTGGACGGGTTTCACCCGCAAAACCGAAATGTGCCCAAGATCAAATTCACTGGCCAGCTGATTTCCGAAAGCGGTCATCGAACCCATCGTCGCTAGGATCGGGCGCTCGGCATTCGCTTTGCGAAGTAAGCGCGGCGCTGTTGAAGTCAGCCGTTCGTTTGAAACCGCCGGACGATCGCTTTTCCCAATGCGAATGTAACAAGGTCCATTCGTTGCGAGGGCCTCGTTGAACACGGCCTCAAGTTCTTCTGCATCCGCCGGTGTAAAAATCTTAATCCCGGGAAGTGGCTTCAGTGCTGCGACATCTTCACCACATTGGTGGGACGCACCGAGCGTCGAATAGACAAGTCCTGCGCCATCTCCTAGGAAAATTACCGGATAGCCCACGTGACAGATGTCTATTTTAATTTGTTCGAGGACACGAATCGGAACGAATGCGGAAAGTCCGTACACGATTGGGCGGGCACCTGACTTCGCAAGTCCCGCCGCCATTCCGACCATCGCTTGCTCCATAACGCCAACATTGAGAAACGACTTTGGCGACGCTTTTCGAAGTGCATCGAAGAGCGCATAGCCATGATCGCCACTTAAAACCATACGTCGTGAATCGGCCGTGCAGGCCTTTACCAAAAGATCAGATAAGCGCTCACGCATGGTTGGAACCTCCAACCTTTTGGACGGACAATTCTTTCTTCGCCGCCTCCAGAAGCTCGGGTGTGAGCCTACGGTAATGCCATTCGTTGTTGTCTTCCATAAACGAAACACCTTTGCCTTTGACGGTGCGAGCGACGATCGCTTTGGGCTTACCGTGTTTCAGCTTGTTATTCTCAAAGGTCGACTTCAAGACGCCGACTTGGTGTCCATCAATGTCGGACGTTTCGAAACCAAACGCTCGAAACTTTTCAGCGAAAGGCTCCATATTTAAAATTTCTGGAATTCGGCCCATCGCCTGGTGACCGTTGGCATCGACAATCACGGTAAGATTATCAAGCTTGTGGTGCCCCGCAAACAGCAGCGCCTCCCACATAGAACCCTCGTTCATCTCGCCATCACCGACGATGCAGTAAACATGACCGGGCTGAGCATTTCGTTTTTTGCCAAGCGCATAGCCAACCGCGACAGGAAGTCCGTGCCCCAAAGAGCCGGCAGAGACTTCTAGCATCGGGACGCGCGCTTCCGCTAAACCGTGCAGCAGAGAACCGTCTGAAAAATATTTTTCC
>JAXMMN010000022.1:0-3863 GCA_034366485.1 Bdellovibrionales bacterium | reverse complement strand
ACGTTGCGACTTTCCTGCTGGGACTGCCGACGACCTCTATCTTTCGATTCAAAAGCTTTACAAACTTCCAGACGCGACTCGAGTTTTCGTTGGGCATGACTATATGCCAAATGGACGATCTGTTGCTTTTGAATCAACAATTGGCATTGAAAAGCGAAGCAATATTCAAATCACCGCTGAAACTTCTCGAAGCGAATTTGTTAACTTCCGGACAAGCCGGGACAAAACATTAGCGGCGCCCCGTTTGCTTTTGCCAAGTGTTCAAGTCAACATCGACGCAGGTCGGTTACCAAAAGCGGAAGCCAATGGTACGCGCTACTTAAAAACTCCGGTGCGATAGTGTGATTTGAAAGTGGAGGCAGGAAAATGAAACCATTTGCTTATGGAATTCTAATTGGAGTGCTCGGGCTAATTCTGTTGGTCGCATCGAAACCCAAGGCCGAGCCCCTGCCTCCGGGCACGGTCTTTGACAAAATTATTGACGTGCGAACAGCCGCCGAATTCCAAGAGGATCAGGTGGCCGGCGCATTGAACATCGATGTTTTGGATAGCTCATTTCAAGAGAAGATCTCAAAACTTGATCCGGAAAAAACCTACGGAGTCTACTGCAGAAGCGGGGCTCGCTCGGGCAATGCACAGTCCATCATGAAGAAACTCGGCTTTAAAAAAGTCATCAACCTAGGCTCGCTTGCACAAGCAAAGAAGAGCCTGAATAGAAATGAGAAGTAAGAAAAACCTGAAACGCGCTTAGCTCGCTTTTTCTTTCGGACTCAACGCCATAGACCCAAGAAGTGCGGCGCGAATGTCATCAATCGTTCCAACAAAGTGCGCGGCTCCTAAATTGATGGCTTCGCGGGGCATACCGAAAACGATGCAATCATCTTCGCTCTGCGCGACACAGTAGGCTCCACGATCCTTCAATGCCTTCAAGCCGACAGCACCATCTCGCCCCATTCCCGTCAGCAAAATTGCAATTGCAGATTTGTCTGTTTCAGCAGCCGAACGGAATAAGTAATCGACGCTGGGGCGATGTCGATTCACAGGTAGATCCGTGGACAGCTTCAAGCTTAAACCGCGGCGGTCTTCAGTAACTCCAACATGATAATCATCAAGCGCGATGTAAATGTGTCCGTTTTGAAGAGACTCACCGTCCTCCATTTTTCCCAAATTCAGGCCAGAGACGGTTGCCAATCGATCTGCTAAGGCCGCAGAAAATTTGGCCGAAATGTGCTGGACAACAACAACTGGCGGACTGTCTGCGGGCAGTCTTGTTAGGAGCTTGGCCAGCGCTTGTGGACCACCGGTGCTTGCGCCAACCAATATTAAATCCGGTCGAAACGAAGGCTTTTCTTTCAGGTTAGCGACCGAGCGAACTTCAGATCCCGACTTCAAGCCACTTTGCGATCGGAGAATTTCTAAAAACGTATCTCGAACCTCCGAAGATTTGTGAAGCAAGTCCGACTTTTCGATGTAATCCTGGGCGGTTTTGCCAAGTAGGTTAACGACATAAGGAGCATCCTCCCGACGTATGTCACTGACGATGACGACGGGTGCTTTGAGACCCCGTGCACGCTCCGTCAAGAGCCATGCACCGCCCTCCATGCCTGGCATTTGCAGATCTAACGTTATTAAATCAAACGCTTTCGTTTTCACTAAACGCGTGGCTTCTGCGGTTGTCTCGACCGCTTCGCACTCAAAGCCAAGGTCTCCAAAAACTTTTGTTAAAAGCTGCCGGGAGGCTTTTGTATCATCCACAGCTAAGATTGTCGGCTTTGCTGACTTTCCCTTCGTAATCGAAAACATTCCCGTTTTTGGGCCCGCGTCGATGCGAAAGGAGTCCGTTCTTGACGGTTCTGTCTTGGTTGAGTCAGACCTAGAGGAATCAAGTCTACTACTGACAAAGCGTTTTGGCTTTTCTGCCGCGGGCTCACTTCCCATTGTGTAGACCGAGTGCCCTCGACTTGTAATTCCGAAATCACTTGCGACGATTGATTCACTATGGCCAAGGAACAAAGTTCCATCGTTCTTCATGTTAGCGATGAGCTTTGCTACCACCTGCTTCACACCTTGGGCAGAAAAGTAGATCAACACATTTCGACAGATCACGACGTCGAAAGGGCTATTGGGATGCCGCGCTTCCGAACGTAAATCGTGGGTCGAAAACGAACACCGAGTTCGAATCTCTTTTGAAAGAGTAAAGAGCTCTGCCGTTTTGCCCGTTCCATACAGCAAATGGTGCTTGTACCGATCGAGATTGAAATTGATCTGCTTTTCACTATAAACAGCACGCTCGGCTGTTTCGATCGAAACTGGGTCGATGTCCGAGCCATAGATTCGATATTCAAACCGTGGATAGACTTTTCGAAATTCCTCTAGAACGATCGCAAAGGAATAAACCTCTTCCCCCGTGGAACACGCCGCACACCAGACGTTGAACGTTTGTTTGCGATCAAGAACATCCAATAGGATTTCGTGAAACTTCACAAAGTGCGGATTCTCGCGAAACCAAGCCGTCGTGTGGATCGTAAGCGCAGAGATGAGGTTATTCTTTTCTTCAGGATCGGACTCAACGCGAACGACGTACTCTGCTAGGGTGTCGCACTCGCATTCGCGCATTCTCCGTTCGACATTGCTGATGATAGAACCAGTCCGAGTCTCACCAGTCTGTGATGCACCCGTGAGCTCCTCGGCCATTTTCAATACTTGCAACTGTTCAGCTTCGTTCAACAACATAGCGGTATCTGACCTTATTCCTGTGAGCCGGCTTTGCGAAATGATGGATCATCCGCAGAAATTTCTTTTAAATTGGCACCAGGACGCGCTGGCGCCGCGTTCTTCGACGCGGGCTTGCTCTGTGCCCTTGCCGCAACCCGAAGTGTCGCACGGCGATTTGGCGCGGCTGTCGCTCTTGGTTTGAACTCCGAGCTATCTATTGGTGCAGGCGTGAGCGCTGCCGCAGCCTGAACAGGCTTTCCTTGTTGCTTACCTTCACGAACAAACTTTCTGATGCCGCCGGTGACCGCGCGTATTTTCCCGCTCATTTCAAAGACTCGATCGGCGATTCGATGCACTTCTTCTGCGCCTCTCTTGTTTTCGGATGCGCCTTGACTGACCTGCTCCATCGCTTTGGCAGTTTGTTCGATTCCGCCGCCTTGTTCGGTGGTAGCATTTGCCACCTGGTCAATTTTTTCTGAGATCGCAGTTAGCTTCTCCGTGAGATGGCCAAACTTGTTTGTAGCCTCTTGGCTCACTTTTTTGCCATCAACAACTCGATCTTGTACTGATTCCACAATGTTCGAAACGCGGTCGGCACTTTGCGCAAGCAATAAATCGATTTCTCGTGCAGCGTCCCCGCTCATCATCGCAAGCTTGCCGACTTCCTCCGCTACGACCGAGAACCCTCTACCGTAGTGACCGGCGCGCGCCGCTTCGATCGATGCGTTGAATGAAAGAAGCTGCGTTTTGAAGACGATATCGTTAATCACCTGAGTTTTGCCGCGAATCGAATTCAAGATCTCTTCGAAACTCGCAATTTGCGAATTGGTTTCTTCAATTGCATTCATGGACTTTTGAAGGCGCTGCATAATCTCGCTACCCTTCAACGTTTCGTCATTCATTTCAGTTGTAAGCGCTTGAACCTCTCGAACATGCGTTTCGGTTTCCGCAAGCATTGTTCGAATTTGAGCGATTGACGCCACTGACTGCTGAATTGCAGCCGACTGCTGACTTGAAGCACTCGACATAAGCTCTGACGAAGTTCGAAGCTCTTCGGAGCTTTTCTCATTCTGCTCAGAAAAGTCATAGAGACTTCGAATATACCCAATGAGATCACGATTTATTTTTCGCGTTGCGGCCCAGAACGT
>JAXMMN010000021.1:0-4128 GCA_034366485.1 Bdellovibrionales bacterium | reverse complement strand
CTAAAAGCGACCGCGTCCATCGGCAATTGTAAGTGGCAAACAGCAATTTGGTTCGATACAAAAGCAAAGAGCTACCTACTTCCGATCAAAGCCGAAATTAGACGCAAAGAACGTGCGATAGAAGGTTCTCAGGTTAGTGTTTCCCTTTATCTTATACAGGACCAAAGATGATCACGCTGATTCAATTTCCTCATGCTCCCGGTCGACCTTCCTACTCGCCGTTTTGCTTGAAGCTAGAAACTTATTTGAAAGTCGCGAACATTCCGTTTGAAAACAAGTACACGGTTTCCATGGGTGGATCGAAAAAGAAGAAAATGCCGATGATTCTCGATGCGGGCGCACTCATTGAAGACTCTGACTTCATCATCCAGCATCTAAAGCTTAAACACGGTGTAGATTTAGACAAGCACCTGACGGATGAACAAAAGGCGATCGCAAAAGCGTTTCAGTGGCTGTGCGAAAAAAGCATCGTCGACATTGTCGTTTACTTTCGCTGGGTCGATAAAGACAACTGGCCGAAGTTTCGGGAAGTCATTTTTCGAGGCGCACCCTGGTTCATAAAGCTGACCATCGCAAATGGAATGGCAAAGAGCCTCGAGAAAACGCTGTACAAACATGGCATGGGCCGATTCACTGAAGTCGAAAAAATGAAGATCCTAGATGATAACCTCTCTGCCATTTCAAACTACCTTGGCGATAAGAAGTATTTCTTCGGAGACCAAGTAAGTACGATCGATACCATTCTATTTTCTGTTTTGATTCAGGTGAAATCCCGCGGCGTCGTCAAACAATTTGAAAAAGTACTCGACGGGCATCCAAACCTGGTTAACTACGTCGAACGGTTTCGGCAGACTTATTGGCCCGATATGAAGCCCTAACTAGCAATCGGACTTTTTTTAAATAGAGTAAGGAGAACTTATCACCATGTCGAAAATCTACGCGTGCATCTGGTCCGATGACAAAGCAGCCGAAATGGCGAAGTTCTACAAATCGATATTCAAAGACACGAAAATTGGAAAGTCCTCCTTCTGGGGAAATAATCCAATGGGAGTCAAAGAGGGCTCGGTCCTAACCATGCACATCACTGTTCTCGGCCAAAAGCTTATGCTTTTAAACGGGTTCAGCAAAAGATCGTTCAACGAATCTATTTCGTTTGTCGTTCCGTGCAAAACTCAACGCGAAATAGACAACTACTGGAAAAAGCTTACCAGTGGCGGCGGGAAGCCCGTGCAGTGCGGTTGGCTGATCGATAAATACGGCGTTCACTGGCAAATCGTTCCGGCAGATTTTGACAAATGGAATACCAGCAAGAACAAGAAGAAAAAAGAGGCCGTGATGCAGGCGATGTGGCAGATGGTGAAACTCGATATCAAAACGCTTAAAGCAAACTTCGACAAAGCCTAAGTGCTGAAGCGCACGTTCGTTTGCATTTTGTTGCAGGTATTTTTTCTTCCGTCGGCGTTTGCGCTCGGCTACCCAAGCGCATTGCAAAATCAAAATCTGGAAGCAGAACTCGAAGGCGATTCGGACAGAATTCTTCCGCAAACCGAGTGGTTTTCTGGTGCGGTCGATGGCCAGTCCTACTTAAGATCTTTACGGGTTAAAGATTTCTACCACGGTGTTGGCTACTGGGTTCAAGCTCGGACCGAATTTCGCCCCAACGATTTTTTTCGTCTGAACGTGAGATCCATTTTTTTCTCTGGAAGCTTCAGCGGAGGATATACTGAACCAACCGGCAGTTATCACCTCTTTAGCTTTTCCGGAAAATGGCCCGAACCGATCGCTGGCGGCACGCTTGAAGGGCGCGCCATGGACATCGACCGACAAACCATCGGCCAAGGTCTTTTGATTGAAGAAAAGGAAATGGCCGGCGTGTATTTGAAGTGGAGCCGAGATGGACACTCGGTACGACTTCTTGGTGAGGGCACCGGCGGCCTCGTTCTTGGCGATGACCTCGCCAATCTGGAATTTCAATTGTTTGACGGATTCTTTGGCGCAGGAATCCTAGGTTGGACCGCAAGTGACCAATCTACCTTAACTAAAAACCGCGCCCCTCTCTACTATCTCACCTCCGCTCAGAGCTTTGATGACGGTGGCTTCGGATACTTCACAGAAATCGGATCGCGGCACTCGAAGTACGGCGGCTTGTTAGGCTTGCAGCACGTCGCCTGGGGTGAACGCTGGAATGTAAAATCACGTTTACAAGCGAGACACTATGCCGATGATTTTGGCGACGAGTTCGTTGGTGCAATTCAACAGATGTACATTTCCTACGATCAGTACGACAAACGTTTCACCAACGCCGCGAATGTTTTCGTCTATGACGATAATGTGGATGTGTATTCGCTCATCGTTGATATTGATTATGAGATTGATCAACTTTGGTCGACGCACCTCCGAAACGAAGTCGTTGCGTTTGAATTTAAAGACGTCGCAGTAAAGCAGTTTTACTTCTATCGCGCAGGAGTCTCTTACTTCCCGCTTCCAAATCGGAAAGAGTCCCTCACTTTGTTTACATCAAACAAAGTGCTAACCGATAGCTACAGCCGACCACCGCGCATATATTCACTAGGCAACTTACCGCTTTTTCACGAAATCGGCTTCTGGGGCTTCGAGGCCGCCTTTAGCTTTTAAACAACTGGAATCTTAAAGCTTGGTTTTTTTTCGACAAAACCCGGCCTCTAAGCCTGTGATCGCTGCTTTGATTCGCTTTTGTAGTTCAGCATCACTCTCTGGCAACTTTTTCGCCCGAGCCCCACGATTATAGACTTCAAGTAGAATACCAGGGACTCCTACCGCTCCGATGAGAAAGCGCACTGCATGATGATGATCGTCGACGAACAAGCCATTGTGCGCGAGGTGTGCATCAAGCGCCTTTCCTACCAGTAGAATGTGTTTCGAAAAGTTTTTTCTCAGGAATCGGGTGACAACCCGTTCGTTTGCAAGAACATCAGATAAAACTGAAGTTAGTACCTCACGGTTGTTTCGCGAGAAAGTTGCAATTTGAAACAGAACGAACTCGAGATTCTGCGAACCCGGTTGTTCCTTTTGCAGCTCTTCTACAAATCCTAGGTAAATCTCATTCAAAATCGTTTCGACAAATTTTTCTCGCGTCCCGAAATGGTAGCTGAACATTCCAAGATTTGCTCCGGCCCGCTTTGTAACATCCCTCACGGAAAGGCTAGCGATGCCGTGTCTCTTTATAAGATCAACGCCGGCCTCGATCATTTTTCGGTCTAAGTCTCTAGATTTCCTGGGCATTGTAAATCTCCACAATCGTAACTACACATCTGTATAATAATGATTGAAAACGCAGCTCACAAGCGTATATTGGTATTAAGGCAGGGGGCTAGGATGAAACTTAAAGTATTGAGCGCGTTGATCTCGGTAGGTCTTTTAGGAACTCTCGCGATAGCAAAAGAGGCTAAGCAAATGAATGGTACAGTTGCGAAAAGTGTAGCACTTAAGAAAGAAGAGAAAGTCATCGTTCCGCTCTTCAATGGTCCCTTTAAGGTCATGGGGATCGGACTTTCAAAGGGCCAAAAGTTAGAAAAACATCTAACTCCGACAGCAGCCTTTCTCTATGTAGAAAGTGGACGAGTGACATTTTCAATGGGAGATCGTGCTACGAATCTAGCAGCAGGTGACTACTTTTCGATTCCGGCCAAAGAATTACACGAAGTAACGGCCGACGAAGATTCACGCTTGATGTTGATCAAATAGAGAAAGTGACTGACAAATGAATACGCAAGCAAACGGTGATGACAGCAAAGAGGTCGGACGAAAAAACATCGTGGCCGGCTTACTTACTTTGGGTACCTTTATGTTTCTTGGCTTTGTGCTTGTCTACTTACGAGACTTTGCACCAAATGCGGCCGAATGGGCCGCACAATACTCGACGGGAGCACACTTTGAAACTAGGCTCTCGCACGTGCATGGGACCTTGTTTGGCTTTTTGAATGTTGTCATTGGCTTTCTATTGGGCCACCACCCTCTTTCTCATGTGGGTACTCGGCTGGTGTCCTGGCTAAGTCTTGGCGGAATACTGATGCCCGTCGGAATTCTGGGTGAAGTTGTCCTCGGAACATCTCCCGTCTTTGTACTGGTTGGCGCCACAAGCATGACCGC
>JAXMMN010000020.1:0-10339 GCA_034366485.1 Bdellovibrionales bacterium | reverse complement strand
GCGCACCCGACGGACCGGATAACATCCGCTGCGCCGTAAAATACATCCTCCACAGTGACGTTCAAAGTGGCCGACAAAGTTGCGGTGTCGTGGTCGCCTTTCAATTCAAAATTTTCTCCGCCTTTAATGTGACTAAGGTTTTAAGCTACCCACCGACCGTCGTCGGAAGAAGCGAGCAACTTCCTTGTCCCTTTCTTTCTCCCGCATTCGGACCGATCGGTGAAATTTCGCATTCGAGCGTGGACATTGATCAATGGAAGCTGAATTGGAATCAGGAAAGTCGATTCTTCAAGGAACAGTCTAAGTTTGAAAAACTGAAGTTCGAGGCGTTGCCTCGTGCGAAACTGCCGATGGTGCCGATCCTTCCGCAGTATCTAGGAAATGACAGCGGGGATTTAATAAAGACTTGGTATCTCGAAAAGCACCCAGAAGTTTCTTGTTTTATTCTGGAAGGAAATGGCAACGGATCGATTTCCGAAAGTCTAAAAAAGGTTGTGACCGAATTAAAGGTCAATCGTGACCTTGCATTCATTCGTTCGTCGAAGGTTCCTACGACCTGGTGTATCGACGACCAGCTGAACTATCCAGGTACGATTGGCGCACGAATTCTTTCAAGTGTGCAGGCGAGAATTCTTTCTCAGCTGACTATTCGGAATTCGAAGAGTGAAATTGCCATAGCAGTTGCCAAAACAGTTGCCAAAACATTTGAAACTTTCGTGCCCACGTAAAAGTCAGATTGAACTGCAGGGCGCTGCGGGCGCGCACCCGCGCTACCGCGGACCGAAGGCTCGTTGGGATCCATCGAGAATTGTCAAAATGGTGCAGTCTTTATTTTTTCCTTATAAGTACCTAGTTACATTTTAGGCCGCTTTTATGCTGGATCTGGGACTCTGGGGTTGATCGAAATATCAGCTTCCGGGAGTTTTACATGCGCAATCGGCTTGCTATTCCTTTACTAGATACCGTTCGAACTTGTTCTCTGTTTCTGGCTGCGGTTTTTGCGGCCGGCCCCACCTATGCCGAACAAGTCATCCCACCTTCTAGGAAAATTGTTTGGGGCGGATTCATTGATGGACAATATGCCTTCGATTTCAATAGTCCCCCGAATGGTGATCGGGCGTATACCACGCAGCCAGCGAGGTCAAACGAGTTCAATATCAATCTCGCATATCTTGAGGTGAAAGCCGAGTCTTCGAAAACCAGATCAAGGTTATCACTCCAGGCGGGCACGAGCGTGCAAAGCAATTACTCCTCAGAACCAGCTCGTGGCACCGTGAGCGGTGGGACATTGTCTCGTCATCTCCAAGAGGCGCGGGTTGGATATCAAATTTCTGAAGCGACTTGGATTGACGCCGGAGTATTTTTTGCCCCAGTTGGGTCGGAGTCTTTTGTGTCACGTGATAATTTGACCCTCACAAGGTCATTGGTGGCAGACTATTCTCCCTACTACCTCTCAGGTGTAAAGTTGAGTCACTCATTCTCTGATTCGCTTTCAGCACTTTTGACGGTGACTAACGGTTGGCAGAATATTTCTGAAAATAACACCGATAAAAGTGTCGGAGCGGGTCTTGAATATACCGCAAGTACTCTGTCTTTTTCTTATGTGACTCTCGTTGGAAGCGAAGTGTCTGCAGATCTCAACGGCAATGCGCGAGGATCCGAACTAAGACATTTCCATGACTTCATCGTTAAGAGTCGCGGCCTGACAGATTGGGAATGGGTATTTCAATTTGACATCGGATTTCAAAGACGACCAGGAGAAACGAGCGAGAGTCAGTGGCTTGGAACCACACTCATGTCCCGTTACTCCATCAGCGCGGATCAAAAGATCTCCTTTCGATTTGAAAACTACAAGGACCCGGATCAAATCATCATCGTGACCGGACGACCTGGCGCTTTTGATGGAATGGGTGGATCGATCGGTTTTGATCAGGCTCTTCCGGATGGAGTTCTATGGCGTACAGAGCTTCGATACTTAAAAACCAGCCACGAAATACTACCGAAGGAATCAAACTTTGTGACCGATGGATTAACCGCAACAACGTCGCTCGCCATGAGCTTTTAAGGAAAGGGATTGAAATGGACTTTTTAATTGGCGGAATAGTTTCGGTCCTGATCGGTGGGTATCTTGTCTATACCCTGCTTTACCCAGAGAAGTTTTGAGGAGTGTGCGATGAATGGATTTGATTTGCTTCAGATTGTAGTGACTTTGGGTGTTTTGGTATTAGCAGCACCTTTTCTTGGAAGATGGATGTTTCGAGTGATGGAACGTCCGCAAGCAACAAATGTTTTTTTTCAACGGACTGAGGCTTTGTTTTACCGCCTCGTCGGCGTAGATGAAAAAGAAGAGATGGATTGGAAGCGCTATAGCTTGGCGCTGCTACTTTTCAATCTCGTCGGTTTTGTCGCGGTCTTTTTGCTTCAAGTATTTCAGGCAAAGCTTCCACTCAATGTTCAAAATCTTTCGGACGTCTCTTGGCATTCGGCTTTTAATACGGCGGTCAGTTTTATGACCAACACCAATTGGCAAGGTTATAGTGGAGAAAGCACTCTCAGCTACCTCTCTCAAATGTTGGGTTTAACTGTGCAGAACTTTGTTAGTGCGGCGACCGGTCTTGGTGTTGTTCTGGCAATGTGTCGCGGCTTCACAAGAAACTCTTCCCGAACTTTGGGCAACTTTTGGAAAGATCTCGTGCGTGGAACGGTCTATGTTCTACTTCCCCTCAGCTTTATTCTTGCGTTGATTCTGATTTCTCAGGGAGTTGTCCAAAATTTTTCTAGTTATACAAATGCAGCGGGACTGGACGGAGTTGCGCAAGTCATCCCGCAGGGGCCTGCCGCCAGTCAAATTTCGATCAAGCAGCTTGGAACAAATGGCGGAGGTTTTTTCGGCGTCAATAGTGCCCATCCGTTTGAAAATCCGACTCCGATCAGCAATTGGTTTCAAATGATTGCGATTTTGCTGCTTCCGGCAGGGCTCGTGTTTACTTTTGGCGAATACGCAAAAAGTCGAAAGCAAGCTTGGTCGATTTTTGCGGCGATGGGAATCATGCTGGTCCTGGGTCTTTCGGCCTCGCTTGCATCCGAATACTCTGTAAACCCAGCGCTTGGCTCTTCGGTCATGATGGAGGGAAAGGAAACTCGCTTCGGTGTGACAAATAGCGTGATGTGGTCGGTCTTTACGTCAGCGGCAAGCAACGGCTCAGTCAATTCGATGCACTCATCGTTAAGCCCATTGTCTGGCGCTGTCGCGATGTTCAACATGATGTTAGGCGAAGTCATCTTCGGCGGCGTGGGTGCTGGTCTTTACGGAATGTTTCTCTTCGTACTTCTCACTGTTTTTCTGTCGGGTTTGATGGTGGGGCGCACGCCAGAATATCTAGGCAAAAAAATTGAGTCTGCAGAGATTAAGATGGTGATTCTAGGAATCATCCTTCCAAGTGCCGCTGCATTAATCGGTGCTGGGGTCTCGAGTGTTCTGCCGATCGGGCTTTCAAGTTTAGCCAACAAGGGGCCGCACGGCTTATCGGAAATTCTTTATGCATTCGCGTCGGCCGCAGGTAACAACGGATCGGCCTTCGCTGGTCTAAATGCAAACACTGTTTACTACAACGTGGTCTTAGGCATTGTCATGTTGATAGGTCGCTTGGGCGTTATTTTACCGTGCCTCGCGATCGCCGGTAGCATGGCACTTAAAAAGTCGTCACCGATGGGGCCTGGTACCTTTGCCACGGATTCGTCACTCTTCGTGATCCTTTTGATTGGGATCATCATCATTGTTGGTGGATTGACATTCTTGCCTGCACTTAGCCTTGGACCCATTGTCGAACACTTTTTGATGCTTAGCGGTCGCACCTTTTAGGAAAATGATCAGGAGTTGGAAATGAAAACCGAATTATTTGAACGAAAATTGCTGACGGTCGCTATCAAAGATTCATTTCTAAAATTGAATCCCGTCCAGCTGATGAAGAATCCAGTCATTTTCATCACGCTCCTTGGTGCTGTTGGATCTACGCTTTATTCAGTTTTTGCAGATTTCAACAGTTTCAATTTTCAGATTTCGATTTGGCTCTGGTTCACTGTTTTATTTGCTAATTTTTCCGAAGCCATTGCCGAAGGAAGAGGAAAAGCTCAGGCAGCATCCTTACGAAACGCTAAAACTGGGACGTTTGCTAAAATTAAAACTTCTACGGGCGCAATCAAGTCGATCTCGGCGGCCGAATTGAAAAAGGGCGATGTCGTCGTCTGTGAGGCCGGTGATGTTATTCCCAATGACGGTGAAATAATTGAGGGCATCGCAACGGTCGACGAATCGGCGATAACAGGCGAGTCTGCGCCAGTTGTAAGGGAAAGTGGTGGAGATCGAAGTGCTGTCACGGGTGGTACCCGCGTCATTAGTGACCGGATAATTGTTCGTATCACAGCTGAACCAGGGGATAGTTTTATTGAGCGAATGATTCAGCTTGTTGAAGGCGCAAAGCGACAAAAAACGCCAAATGAAATTGCTCTTAGCATCGTGCTTTCTGGACTCACGTTAATTTTCTTGCTGGCCGTAGTGACGTTAAAGTTCTTTGCTGACTATTCAGCGCAAAGCTCGGGACAGGATCTGTCAGGATTGGTGACGGTGCCAGTCCTGATTGCGCTTCTTGTTTGTCTGATTCCAACTACGATAGGTGGACTTCTTAGCGCTATCGGGATCAGCGGCATGGATCGGTTAATTAGAAAGAATGTCGTGGCTACAAGCGGCCGTGCAGTCGAAGCCGCTGGCGACATCGATGTTTTGCTGCTCGATAAAACTGGAACAATCACGCTTGGAAATAGAATGGCACATCAGTTTCTGCCGGCACCGGGAGTAACCGAGGAGGAGCTTGCAGAACGAGCACAGCTCGCTTCGCTGAGTGACGAGACGCCCGAGGGGCGATCGATCGTCGTTTTGGCGAAGGAAAAGTTCAACTTGCGTGCGAAGGAGTACGATCCCGCATCGCTGAAATTTGTTCCGTTCACCGCACAAACAAGATCTAGTGGTGTGGACTTTTTAGAAGGTGGAGCGCAGATTTCAATTCGAAAGGGAGCTGCGGACTCTATCGAAAAATTTGTGACAGGTCTTGGCGGCGCCGTGTCCGAGTTGACGAAAAAAGACGTCGAGGCAGTCGCAAGAAACGGCGGAACGCCGCTTGTTGTTTCGCAGAATAACAAAGTCCTGGGCGTTGTCGCACTCAAGGACATCGTGAAGGGCGGCATACGTGAGCGATTTGCCGAGCTCAGAAAAATGGGAATCAAAACAGTCATGATCACCGGTGATAATCCTCTCACGGCCGCCGCTATTGCAGCGGAAGCGGGGGTCGATGATTTCATGGCCGAGGCAACGCCAGAGGACAAGCTTAAGCGAATTCGCGATGAACAAGCGAAAGGTCACCTTGTCGCGATGACAGGAGATGGGACCAACGATGCCCCGGCTTTAGCGCAAGCTGACGTCGGCGTTGCCATGAATACAGGGACGCAGGCTGCAAGGGAAGCAGGGAACATGGTGGACCTCGATTCGAACCCAACAAAGTTGATTGAAATCGTTGAGACCGGGAAGCAGCTTTTGATGACTCGCGGTGCGCTTACAACTTTTAGTGTCGCAAACGATGTCGCAAAGTATTTTGCAATTTTGCCAGCACTCTTCGCAACACTTTACCTCGTCAGTGGAACCGGTGAAGGCCCGCTTGCCGTTTTAAATGTTATGGGGCTTCATTCGCCTCAGAGTGCCATTCTTTCGGCCGTGATCTTCAATGCTCTCATCATTGTCGCACTTGTTCCATTGGCGCTACGTGGAGTTCCTTACCGCGCCGTGGGAGCGACAGAACTATTGAAGCGAAATCTTTTGATTTACGGTCTTGGTGGGCTTGTCGCTCCCTTTGTCGGAATCAAGGTCATTGATGTGATGATTGTTTTCGGAGGTCTTGTATGATGAAGCTCTTGATTCAATCGGTACGCGTGTTCGTTGCGCTCACACTTATTGTCGGAGTTGGCTATCCGTTGTTGGTTACAGCTTTTGGCCAATTGGTTTTTCCGCATAAGGCGAATGGGTCGCTGATTAAAGGAGAGCAGGGAGTCACAGGGTCCGAGCTTTTGGCACAAAAGACGGAATCTCCACGTCTCTTTTGGCCGCGTCCTTCGGGATCTGACTTTGGCACATTGCCTTCCGGCGCATCAAACCAGGGACCGACGTCCGAGACTTTAAAAGTGGCGATCACTGAACGAAGAGCACGTGGCCTGACTCACGAGATGCAGTTCGCTTCGGGAAGCGGTCTTGATCCACACATTTCGATGGATGCTGCTCTCAGTCAGCTGCCGAGGATTGTTGAATCTAGAAAACTTGGCGATAGTGAAAGGGCCGAGATCGAAAGAATGCTGAAGGGCTTGCTTGAGAAACGGGATCTCGGCTTTTTGGGCGAAGAGCGAGTGAACGTTTTGAAACTCAATTTGAATTTGATCGAGAAATTTGGAAAGTAGTTTTTAGAACATGGGAACAGACGATAAAAGGCGACCCAATCCAGATGACCTCTTGAAGGGTGTCCAAGACATTGAAAAGCGATCGATTCGAGGAAGCCTCCGAGTTTTTTTTGGTATGTGTCCCGGCGTCGGCAAGACATTCTCAATGCTTCGTGCTGCGCAAGATCGGCTAAAGGAAGGCGTCGATGTTGTCGTTGGCGTTGTTGAAACCCATGACCGTGTTGAAACGGCGAACGTCTTAGCTGGTTTGGAAATCGTTCCTCGTAGGCAGTTGGAATACAAATCCACTTTGCTAGAAGAAATGGATCTCGATGCCATTTTAAAACGTCGCCCAAATCTTGTCCTGGTAGACGAACTTGCACACACGAATGCGCCTGGCAGTCGACACGCAAAACGCTACCAAGATGTTCAGGAACTATTGGTTGCCGGAATTGATGTCTACACCACGCTCAATGTCCAACATATTGAAAGTCGATCGGACCTCGTGATGCAGATCACGGGTGTACCTGTTCAGGAGAAGATACCTGACTCGTTCCTTGATTTGGCAGACCAGATAGAGCTGATTGATCTTTCCCCCGAGGTTTTGCTGCAGCGATTGCGCGACGGGAAAGTCTATTTAGGTGATCGAGCGGCGCGTGCTGCCGATGGGTTCTTTAAAATTGAGAATGTGATTGCACTGCGTGAACTTGCACTTAGGTTTACTGCAGAAAAAGTCGACTCGCAGCTTCGAAGCCAAATGCTGTTAAAGCAAGTACCCGGCGTTTGGAATACCAACGAACGCCTTTTGGTTGCTGTTAGCTTTAGTCCGTACTCCGCGCGCCTGATTCGCGCAACAAGAAGAATGGCTTACAATCTTGAGGCGCCGTGGATCGCGCTCTATGTGGATACTGGTGAGATTCTTTCAGAAGATGATCAAAAGCAGCTAAAGAAGAATCTTACTTTGGCGAAAGAACTTGGTGCCGAGGTTGTGCACACAGTTGAATCGAGTATCATTGATGCGGTCAAAAGAACGGCACTTGAAAAAAATGTTACTCAAATTGTTATCGGTCGTCCCGATAAGCGTTTTATTCGCGATTTTTTAACCCAAGGGACAATTCTTGATCAGCTAGTTCGCGAAACAAGTGAAATCGACATTCATGTCATTCGACAAGAACGAAAGCCCAAGTTCAAAAAATTTAGTCTTCCCATTCCGAGCTTTCAATCGGACTTCATTCCTTACTGGTACACGTTCATTTTCATAATTACTGTGGGTGTATTCAGCTATGCCGTCGCACCTTGGATCGGCTACCGGGCAGTTGGCTTTATTTTCCTAAGTGCGATTCTTGTCGTTAGCACGGCCTCACTATTTGGGGTAGCGGCGTCATTTGGTCCACTGCTTTTCGCCGCGGGATTTTGTGCGCTCATCTGGAACTATTTTTTTATCCCGCCTCAGTTTACTTTTCAGATCAAAGAACCAGAAGATGTCATGAATGTCTTGGTATTCTTTGTCGCTGCGTTCGTGGCTGGATATCTTGTTTCAAGAATAAAAAAACAAGAGGCCGCGTTGTCCGAACGTGCTCATCGCGCGTCGGTTTTGTACGAATTCAGCAAAAGTCTTGGGTCGGCAAAATCCAGAGACGATATTGCTGGTATCGCTCGCGATAGTTTTTTGCGGATCTTCGGCTTTGAAATCGAGATGCTTCTCAAGACTAACGGCAATGAACTTAGTCAAAAGCCGGAGGGTAAAGAGATTAACAGAATTGATCCAAAGGAGCTTGCCGTCGCTGCTTGGAGCTTTCAAAATAGTAGGCCGGCAGGCTGGGGCACCGAGACGCTAAGCGCTTCAAAGTGTATGTCAGTTCCGTTGAAGGGAAGAACAGAGATCATTGGCGTTATCATAATTTGGCCAAGGGAATCGGTAAGATTAGATCCCGAGCTTGAAAGCTTGATGGAAATTTTTATCTCAAATACAGCGGTTGCGTTTGAAAGAGAAATTTTTGAGCAAAAGTCTAAAGACGCCGAGGTCCTTGCGACTTCCGAAAAGCTGCATCAAGCGCTTTTAAGTTCCGTGTCCCACGAATTAAAAACGCCACTGACGGCAATAATTGGCAATGCGACGGCGTTAAAGCAGGAGGGAGAAGCACTAAGTGCCGCTGACAAGAATCAAGTTTTAGGCGATCTGATTGATTCGACAGAGCGGCTGAATCGGGTTGTCGAAAACTTGCTCGATATGACAAGGATTTCATCGGGCGCACTTAAAGTCAGAGAGGACATTTTCGAACTCGGAGATTTCGTTGATTCCTGCTTATCGAGATTCGCGTCCATTTTCAAAAACCACCGAGTCAGTGTAAATCGGCTAGCGCATGAAGTGCTAGTAAAGGGTGATGAAAAGCTGTTGGAACACGTCTTCATAAACCTGATTTCCAATGCGGTAAAGTATTCTCCGACAGGTACTGATATCATAGTAGAGGTCGGTGGAAACGGTAGCGACGGATCCGTCTCGGTTCTTGATCAGGGGCCAGGAATTCCAGCGCTAGAAAAAGATAAGGTTTTCGAACGCTTCTATCGAATTCCTGGCTCTCCCACTGGCGGTACTGGTCTCGGACTTTCGATTGCGAAGGCGCTAATTGTCGCGATGGGTGGTGAAATTTCGGTTGAAAATAGGCTGGATCGATCGGGCGCCTTGTTTACATTTACGTTGAAGCAAGCAAAGCTTAGTTTTCAAAAAGGCGAGACTTAGTTTGAAAATAACAAAAGTTTTATTGATTGAGGATGAAGGTTCGATTCGGCGATTTTTGAAAATCAGCCTCGAGTCCGCTTCAATGCAAGTTCTTGAAGCGGCGACCGGCCATGAGGGTCTAAGCCTAGCCGCTAGTCATAAACCAGATATGATCATTCTCGATATTGGTCTACCTGATATGAGTGGCTTTGAACTCTTGCCGAAATTGAGGGAATGGTACAGTCGACCTATCATAGTTTTAACAGTGCATGACCAGGAAGAGGAGAAAGTGAAGGCCCTCGATTTGGGTGCCGACGACTATTTGACCAAGCCCTTCGGTGTGCCGGAACTTATGGCCCGAATACGCGCATCTTTGCGACGCTCACAAAGTGAAGTTTCGTCTGAGCCAGTATTCACTATTGGTGACTTTCAATTCGATCGCTCCGCACATATCGTGAGGGTTAAAGGACAAGAGGTTCACCTGACTTCGACCGAGTATAATCTTTTGGCGGTGCTCGTAAAGCATTCCGGCAAAGTGGTAACCCACCGAATGCTTTTGAATGAGGTCTGGGGACCGAATTCAATTGAGCATGTCCAATATTTAAGAGTGTACATGGGGCAAATTCGAAAGAAGTTGAAGCAAGGCGATTCATTGAAGGAAATCATAAGTACCGAGCCAGGAGTCGGCTATCGCCTTTTGACGGATTGAATTTAGCGAAAGGTTGTCATGCCGAAGTACTTAGCCATTTTCACTTGCGCTGAAAACAGCGCTAACCATTTAGCCTGGAAAAAAATGAGCCCTGCAGAACAAAGTGAGCGCATGAAAAGCGGCTATCTGGCGCTTGATCAATGGCTAGAAAAGTATGGCGATCAAATTGAGTTTGATGGCGGTTCGCTTGGCGATCGCACGAAGATTGTCGACCCAAACGGTATTCACGAAGTTCCGAGTCAAAAAGGTAGATTCCTAATCATTACGGCAGAAAGTCACGAGCAAGCCGCTCAAATTTTTTCGAACCATCCACACTTCGTCTTTTTTCCTGGAGACGCGGTAGAAATATTGGAGTGTCAAAATTGAAAAAACATAGCAAGCCAAAAGTCGCGAAACCGAAAAAAACTGCCACTAAGAAAAGAATCGCAAAAAAA
>JAXMMN010000019.1:0-2963 GCA_034366485.1 Bdellovibrionales bacterium | reverse complement strand
CACATCTTGTGCGAATCCTTGATTTTGACATTCCAACATTTGCGCAAACGAAGCGAGAGTTTCGCCTTCACCTTTTGCAGCTTCATTTTGAAGTGCAACTTTGTTCGACTTTACGAAGTCTGTTGCGCGTTGAGCGATAAGACCTTTTCCGCAATTCGACGTACCCGTCGTGATCCCAAAAGTTTGAACACCTGTTCCGTTCAATGTCGCAGCCAAAACCTGCATGGCGCCCGGTTTATCGCCAAGAACCATTGAACCAAGACCACATCCAGCTACGCCGTACGCGCCAGTGTTTGTCGAATCAGCTAGCGGCTTTGCAACTGCAACCTGTACAGAGGCTGTGAGGATCATTCCAACTGTAGCCAAAATCATATTTTTCATATTGCGTCCTTCTCTTGAAAGTTTCGGAAGATTTCCGTGAACCGACCTCCAGTCATTGGAAGCCACGTAAAAGGATGGCATCAACCCGCGGCTCAGCGCAAGTCCGCATCACTTGTGCCTAAAAAGAGATCAGAGTTTGAAAACTGGAATCAGTTTCGATTCAATTTCGATTGGTGGACGCTCGCGCCAAAGACTTAGAGCAAAGCCTCCACCGCCAGAGCCGGTCGGCTTTACTGCCACGGCACCACTTTCGGAAAGCCAAGCAAGATGCCGACCCAATTCTCCGTCGGAAAGTCCCCAACTTTTAAAACATTTTGCCGAAAGCTCGATCGCTTGTACCAACTTCTGAAAACGATCCGAAACCGCGGACGGTGAATTCGCTTTCAACATCAGACTTTCGTGCGCAAGCTTGACCGATTCTCGCATCTGAAGATCCAAGTGCGCGCCACCTTCAGGATCTCTGGCGATCATCGCTTTTACTTTGCTCACACACTCTGAAGTAATTCCGCGGGTACCAGAGTAGCTGATGTACCAATTTGGCTGCCATTCAGGATCAAACGGAACAAATCCACCAGCTCGAGAAAAAAGCAGCCCGCGACTTTCAATCGCAACCGCCACATCGACGCCGCTTGATTCCCCGTGAAACAGATTTTCTATTTCACGACAAAATTCAAAGAGTCGCGCTTCATCAATCGCGCCCTCTGCCACAAACCATCGACCCACGGCCACAGCGAGCGCGGCCGATGCGCCTAGGCCCGCTCCGACAGGCAGAGTGCTCTCGACGTGAAAGTGTCCGCGCTTTAGACTGAGATCGCCTGGTCGATTGAGAAGTTCCAAGGCGCGATCAAAAACTCCTGCAAATAGAAGCTGAAACTCTTGCCCACGATCTCCACCGAAACTCGAGCCAAAGACCCCTTCTTTCGACCACGTCAGCGCCAAATGTTTTCCGTAGACAGGAAATGCAATCGCCTGACAACCCCGCAGAACTGCGTGCTCACCAGCAAGAATCCACTTCCCGTGGACTTTGACTGAAAAATCTTTCGCTACCGAATCACTCACCACAAGTTCCTCACAGCGACTTCATTCCATCGGAATCAATAATTCGAATCGTCGAGTGGCTGACGAGAAGTAGCTTCAAAGTTTCTATCGCCTGATCGCCTGCATCATCACGCCAAAACAACACGTGAACATTCGGACCGGCATCCATCGTCACAATGGGCATTCGATTTCCAGCTTTATGTGCATGTTCAGAAACCTCGCGAAGCATATTTAAAACAGTCACTGTCTCTGGAACATAGTAACCGAAGGGAGGGTTCGAAGTTTCAAACAAAGCGTGCATGTCCCACGACTCTGCCCAGACGGTGTTCGCAGCCCGATTCCAAGCCGAAACTCCATCCGTGCTGCTTTTTGATCGTTTCAATGAATCGACCACGATTCTTAACCGCTCTTCTGCCCGTTCGATTCTTCCTTTAAAGAGCGCCGAGCTAGTCACCCGAACATGGGCTTCACTGCTTGAAACTGATTTCTTCTTCTCATCGACAATGATTGCAATGTGACGAATATCTTTGCTACCAGGTAGCCCTTCAACCGGTGACGCGCCGTCGTGATTCCAAATGGCCCAAGGCGAAAAAAGCGAACGGCACGACGATCCCGAACCTTCACGTGAGAGCGCCGCCAACCAAATTCGATTTGAGAGATTTTCCGTATCAAAATCCAAAAGTTTGGCGATCGAAAGCGTCAACGCTGCAAAACTCGAAGCCGACGATGCAAGTCCGCAATCAGACGGAAATCCATTCGCACTTTCAACAACGAGTGTCCCGTTGGGAGCACTTCCTGGCTTCAATCGCATGTTTGTATTTTGATGTTCGCCAATTCTTGCGAGGCAACGATCGGCATGTCGAAGATATCTTTCTTTACCGGCCTCCGAAAGCACTGGCGTATGCCAAGTTGAATCCGGCATCGGATCGCTCCAAGGGCGCCAAAGATGCTTCACTGCATGCCCCTCTTCCCACCTGACACGCACTCTTGTTTTTAGATGATCGAGCGTCCACGAGAGCGAAGAGTTCGCCGATTGATTCGCTGTTGGGTCTTGAAGTTTACCCATGTACTTAATCAATGCGATGTTTGAAGGTGCCGTCGCCTCACTCCAATTGAGATTCACGTGGATGTCCCTTTCCGCTCCAAAACTAGCCCCTCAAGATGCAGATCCGCTTGGGACCCAGCAAACGTGAGTCCGTTGGTTTCGGCAAACTCATTTAAAAACCGAGCTGACGCTTCACCCGGATCATGTAAAACCAAAATCACATCTGAACCCATCGCGCCACAACCTTTTGCTGCGCGCACCAAACTGACGTCTGACAGTTGATCTAAAATATTTTGCGAATGAGCCGCCAAACGCCCCGATTCTGCCAGTAAACGACCCGTGCCTCGCACACTCGCGATAAACCGATCAGCATCAGACGTCGCAAGCGATTGAATCGCCTCTTTGACCCATTCCCGCATATCGACTTCAAACGAAGTGTCGAATCCTGGTTCACGTGTCGACCCCAAGCCCTGTTCGCGAATGGACTCCGGCCCGGCTC
>JAXMMN010000018.1:0-2306 GCA_034366485.1 Bdellovibrionales bacterium | reverse complement strand
AATTTCCGTTCGAAGCCAGATTCCGCTCGACCATTCTTTCGACTGGGCCTTTTCGAACATCGGCATTTCCCAGTCTCCTAACTTATAGAGCCATGGGTCTTCAATCAGTTGATGAGTCTTGGCGACTGGGTCCGAGACGGTGATCCACTTTACAGAATTCGATCCTGCAAATTGTCCGCTTGAAATCTGAACCTTAAGTCGTTCAGCATCTTTCCCTTGTATCACTTTGTTCTTCGGCCAAATGATTTCGCCGGTATCAACCGCGTAGTGGCCGAATCGTGTTTCGCCACCGTTTACAACTTGAAAAAACTCAAAACCTTTTCTGGTTTCATCAACTGCCGATCGCACAGGAGCCTGGTCATACGATAAGAGTCTTCCACTGCACGATATGCATTTTAGCGCACTGTTTGCTCCAGCGATCGCACATGCCGTCATCTGGCCGTGATCGATCAAAACCTTTCTAGGATCCAACCCCGCGAAAAAGGATCTAGCCGTTTGCTCAGCTGCCTTGTCCAAACGGCACGCATAGGGATCATTGCTATCAATTAGAAAATCCCACAGCGCTGCTTCATCCTGATAGACCAGTGGCACTGCCGCAGCAGGGTCACCATAACGCTCAACTGCCCCGCAGCGAATACTTGTCGACCGACGATCAGAAACTTGAAGGCAAACTTCACTCGGCAAAACAGCAAGCCCCACAATCGACTCTTCGGGCTGAACAGACGGCGGCGCACGGAAACCACCAGTTGGATAGTCATGACCGAAACAAGAATAAGTGCCATTGGATTCAAGAGCGCAAAGCTGATTTGGTAGAAGCCAAATGTCTTTCACATTCGAAAATGGCATTTCGAAAAGCTTCATACCTGAGGCTGGCCGCCGAGCCTGTGCAACCGCCGAGTCTGGATTCGAACCAATTCCAAGCGCGAGGAGACTTGCGCCAATCAAAACTGAGTTTTTTAGTAAAGACATTTGGTACCCCATTTTCAAACTTCGAAAACTTCCATTTACTTTGAAATCTTAAAACAGCGACTCGACTTTCATGTTCACGAGATCGACATGCACATACTTTTTTGTAATCGCGCGCCATCGACCCTTAAAGAACACTCGCCCTGTTGCTTTGAGGCTAACGAACTTGGCTTGTCTTGGTTTATTCGCGCAGATTGTACTTTCCAAGATTGGACGTCGCTCCATGATGCGCTCCTTTGCGATCACTTCCACATCCATAATCGTGTTCTTTACTTTGAAGCTGTAAACAGGTTCGTACTCGACTTGTAACCACCGGTCGATTGTGCCGTCTTGCCGCTCCATCTCGGTTTCTTCCTCAGATAGACGAATGATATCCGCAGAAACGACGCCTGTTCTTCCGCCTGTTGCGGGATCGAAATCACACTCCGGGACTAAAGAAAATCCCGTCTCGAAAAACTGCCCGCGCGGGAACTCACCCGAGAGAACCTTCTCGAGCCCCAATTGATCTTTCCAAGTTCCACTGGAGGCCATTGAAAGCACTAAATTTCCGGAAAATCGAAGGTTAGATCCGCCGTACTCGGGACGACGTGGACGAATGATTTCAGAATCAGTTTTCAGACTGACAGACAATCTTCTCGTGGGCGACATTTCCCCAAACGTCATTTCGCTTGAAGCAAGATTCAACTGGATACTTGATTCTCCGCTGATCGCCATCGCAGCGATGTCGATTTTCAATTGAGGAACAACGGTAACTGCAACTCCTTGACCCAAATCTTTTACATCAAGAATCAATCGACCATCTTTTAGTTCTTCAACATTTCCTAGACGCCCCTGGGCTGAGTAAAGCTTTTGGAACTTTGCATAGTCATAAGTCTTAAAGCCCGACGTAAACAGCATTTCGTTGAAATAACGGACTGGGTGATAAGGGCCATCGAATTCGAAATCAAGATCTCCCATGTGTCTAAAGTCGCGCATAAAGGCTTCGTGTGTTTTCACGAGAGCTTGTTCATCTTTCGGCAGAAGATCCCAAAGAACTTTGTTTATTTGATATCGGCCAGGACAAACCTCATGCCACGAATTAATTTTTTTCGCATTTAAAAGCCACCCGCGTTCGGGATTGTATTGATCAAACCCTTTATCAAAAAATGAATCACTCGCATTGGAACACGCATTCACGACTAGCTGTCGAATCGCGCAGTTCGCCGGAACTTTGATGAAACCGTGATCAGGAATGTCCTGGAGCTCGTAATTGACGAAAATCGCTTCTTGATCAAAGTTTTTGATGTAGGTTTCGAACATTTGTCTTCTAGCAGGAGCTAAAGCCTCTAGGCGCTCAACCA
>JAXMMN010000017.1:0-3532 GCA_034366485.1 Bdellovibrionales bacterium | reverse complement strand
ATATTCTCAACTTACTAACCGCTCGAAAGCTCAGGTTCAGTATGGCCTCGAGGTGCCTTCGAAGGTTTGGGAACTTCCCGACTTTGAGAAGGCTGCAGAATAACTGAGTGGCCCTCAAGCGCGTGTCAAACTACGCTCAAGTTGAGCTCAATGTGCGTCTCATTACGAGGCGCACATTTTTTTTGTTCAAGACCAGACCATGTATCAGCTTTGTGAAGATCTGAAAAAACCGCCGCAATTGAAACGAATATGTCAGCATTTTATTTGAGACCAGAGACCGCCTTACCGAAAGGAAAAGGTAGGTTTATTCCTTTCTGGTGGGGTATCAAAAGTGCCAAAAATTCGCTGCTTTCCTTCTTTCGCTTTAGGTCTTTTGGCGACTTTCACCCTATGCGCCACATCGCTGGCTAAGCCAGATCTTCGACTTCTCGCAGAATCGAGTGCCAACGATCGTTCGGCAAAAAAAATTCGCAACGACGTTGCCGAAGAGGGATTAAAAACGATCACCACCAAAGAAGGGCCGACCTCCGCAAATACTTCGGATGTTTTGGTTGTGCAGGGTACATCGAATGAGCAGCTTGCCGTCGATCATCTTGAAAGCGGGCCGGCCATATTGAAGCCTGTTATCAAAGTGGAGCCCGCTCCGGGCCTGCGTCAGCCCGCGAACGAACAGAAGAAATCTGAATCTCACAACGCCGATCCAGCAAAACACCACGGTCATTCCAGTGCCGAGTCAAAATCACCTGCGCCAGATTTGGTGCAAAAATGGCTTGAGCATGGAAACAAACGATATGTCTCGAACGCCGTTCGCACCGATGGCCGCAAAGCCGCAGATCGAAAAAAACTTACATCGGGACAAACTCCTCATGCGATCGTTCTTTCTTGTTCTGACTCGCGCGTACCGCCCGAGACCGTTTTCGACCAGGCACTCGGAGAAATTTTCGTGGTACGTACGGCCGGCGAATCTTTGGACTCTGCCGTGATCGCTAGCATTGAATACGCTGTGGAACACCTCGGTCCTAAATTGATCGTCGTCATGGGGCACACAAGCTGTGGAGCTGTGAATGCAGCACTCACGACCAGCCTGAACGAAACCGCAGGAAGTGCAGCGCTTGATCAAATGATTGCGGAAATTCGTCCTCGAATTCCCGGAGGAGTCGATCGAGCACCCTCCTCAAGCAGTTCGCACGCTTTGGAAATAGAATCGGCTGCCAACGCACAAGGCGTCGCCTCTGAGCTGACTAAGAGATCTGAAATCATTCGTACTCGCGTTTTAAACGGCCAACTTAAAATTAAGCCCGCACTGTATTACCTGGATTCGGGGTTGGTTAAATTCTATTGAACTTGTGAGTAAACGAACTTCGCCCAGCTTTAGCGAATAGATTGTGCCGAACTCGCTCTAATGGTTTTCTCTGAATCCATGAGCCAAAAAGATTTAATCGTCATTTTCGGAAATCAACTTTTCCCTCCCGGTCTAATGCCGGAAAAATCCCATATTTTTATGGCGGAAGATCATGAGCTCTGCACGTACTTCCGATTTCACAAGCACAAAATCATATTCTTTCTCGCGAGCATGCGAGAGTACTTCGATGAACTCACTGAAGCCGGACACACCGTCCATTGCAGTCAGCTTGGTGGGTCTCAGAGCAGTCAGGAAACTAGCCTCGATCTCAGCTATGAAGAAAAGCTCACGCGCGTCGTGAAACGCTTAAAGCCTGATCGTCTTGTGACTTGGGAAGTTGAAGACAAGTTTATGGAAGCACGCATTTTAAAACTGGCGGAGAAACTGAAGCTGCCTCTGGTCATTAAAACATCACCACTGTTCTTGACGACGCGGCCAGAATTTAAAAGCTACCTGACCCAAGTAAAGAAGCCTTTCATGAAGACGTTCTATGAACGCCAACGCCGCCGTCTGGGCGTGCTCGTCGAACCCGACGGGACTCCCACTGGCGGAAAATTTAGTTTTGATGAGGACAATCGAAAGTCGCTACCACAAAGCGTACTACCGCCCCCCCTGAACTTTTCTGCGGCGACCAAACATGTGGTTGCGGTTAAAAAACTTGTAGAAGAAAGGTTCAGTGAACATCCAGGCAAGGTCGAGAACTTTTGGCTTCCGGTGACTCGAAGACAGTCACAGGTTTGGCTGGACAGTTTTTTCGACTATCGCTTTCGAGATTTTGGAGTTTACGAGGATGCGCTTCATACCGAGCACGACTTTGTATTCCACTCGGTTATTTCCCCAATGTTGAACAACGGACTCCTTCTTCCTGAAAAAGTAATTTTACAGGCTTTAAAGTATGCGGAAGAAAACAAGATACCGCTGAATTCAACAGAAGGCTTCATACGGCAAATTATCGGATGGCGGGAGTTTGTTCGCGGAATCTACCAAGAGTTTAGCGAGCGGCAGGACACCTCCAACTTTTTTAAACACGAAAACAAACTGAATTCCCTTTGGTACAAAGGGGAAACAGGTCTTGCGCCCGTCGATCATGCCATCAAGAAGGCCGGCGCCTGGGGATGGAATCACCATATCGAGCGCCTGATGGTGCTTTCAAACGCAATGCTACTCTGCGAAATCCATCCGCAAGAGGTTCATCGCTGGTTTATGGAGATGTATGTCGACTCGAGTGATTGGGTCATGGGACCGAATGTTTTCGGGATGGGACAGTTTAGCGATGGCGGAATTTTTGCGACCAAGCCTTACATTTGCGGGTCGAACTACATTCTAAAAATGGGAAACTACAAGAAAGGTCCATGGTGCGAAGAAATGGACGCGCTCTACTGGACATTTATTGATAAACATCGCGCCTTCTATTCAAAGAACCCAAGAATGAGCATTATGGCGAAATCGGTGGAGCGAATGGACTCAGCAAAGCTCGCAAATTTTCATAAGGTTGCAAAGGCCACTCGAAAACGCTTAACGGTTTAGCGTTAAAAGCGGACTCGCAGCACTTTCACGCCAAGATTGGTTTGTGGTCGATTCTTGCCGACGTCTGCGCCTTCCATTTGGGCAACGTTCAGTTCAGCGAGTTCACCCAAACGCACAATCATTTTCGCACTCTGCTCTGACGAGCCCAAAATGCGAGTTTCGATCTCGACAACATCCGGCTCAAGCATGACCGCACGGGCTTCCAAGCGAAGTCCCGATTTGCGGCCTGCACTGGCTTGATCAGCAACCCGTGTCCAAGCAGACGAACCCGCCTGAAGCAGCACTCTTCCTGAAATCGTATCCGATCCTTGCTTGACCTTTGCCTCCAACATCAAAGCTTCGCGCCCTTCGACGGCCGCGGACGCTCGGAAATCGCTGAGAGGAGCGATCAAAAAGGTGGTGGCAAGTACCGTGACAGCACGGGAAAAAAAGACGTTGAACTTTTTTTGAACCAAATATTTTTCCACGCGTTTAGCTTTCTTCAGGTTTTAGAAAGTTTCAAGACCCAATCTGTCTCAATTGAACCCAATCCCCGAACTTCCTCCTTCTAGGGGCTTGTTTTAATACGAACGGTCGTGCTATTTTTAAGGGTATGCAAGATGC
>JAXMMN010000016.1:0-2308 GCA_034366485.1 Bdellovibrionales bacterium | reverse complement strand
TCCACAGCTATATCCAGAATCGTACGACCAGCGATCGCCGCAAGGTGATGTTCAACGCCGAAAGCATCTATTAGCTTTATGAGGGAACGATTTTGAGTTTTACTCACAACCTCAAGATTAGCTTTGTTCAGGGGGATTGGTCATGCGTTTCATCGCTTTCGATTTAGAGACAACAGGTACACTGCCAGGCGTTGACCAAATCGTCGAAATTGGCGCCGTCCTTTATGATGAGCGCGGCGAACCCGAAACGATATTTACGACATTGATTCAGCCGACCATTTCTATGCCGGAAGGCGCTTCCCGCGTAAATGGAATCACCGATGACATGCTTGTCGGAAAGCCGCGCATCACGGATGTACTCGATGCTTTCGCAGAGTTTTGCGGAGATGAAATCCTCGTTGCTCACAACGCCCCGTTCGATGCGCAATTTTTAACAGCAGATATTCGCAAATACGAATCGTCCGCCCCGACGGGTGTGATTCTGGATACATGCAACATGGCACGCAAAGTTTATCCAGGCCTTGCGAATTATAAACTCGGCACTTTGGTTCAGCATCTCGCAATTCCTGCGACCGGATTTCATCGCGCCGAAGAAGATGCCGGATACTGCGGGCAGCTGTTTTCAAAAATGGTAGCCCGTTTATCGCAACATGGTCCACCCTCGATTGCGACTTTGATTTCTCTGACTGGCAAACCCGAGCTTCGCTTTCCACAAATAGAAAAAAAGCCGAAGCAGCAAGGGCTCTTCGAAATTGGTCTCTAAATACAATCGCTGAGTCTTCTAGCTCTTCGCCCGATGGGCGATCGGCATTCTTCTGCCTCGCCCAAATGCATGATCGCTAATTTTTAAAATAGGCGGAGCTTGCCAGCGTTTGAACTCGCTTCGATAGGAAGCTTCCAAAAGCCATTTTTCTGTTCCTGTTCTTGCCGGCTTTCGCTCTTCGATAACCCGGACGACGGCGGCATCTAGTTCTTCGTAGGGCGGAAGTGAATCCTGGTCTGTCTGGTTCGGTCGCAATTCGGCTGATGGTGGACGGTCAATGATCCAGCTTGGAATTAGCTCAGCATCCTGATTGTAGTATCTTGCAAGCGCGTAGACCTCACCCTTAAGTAAATCCCCTAATGGCGCCAGCCCACCACATTGATCCCCATACAATGTTGAATATCCCGCCGCGTATTCCGACTTGTTTCCGGTCGTTAACAACAAACTTGCTTCTTTGTTTGAGAACGCCATTAACAAAAGGCCGCGAACTCGAGCTTGTAGATTTTCATTTACAAGACCAAACGGACTAACACCGACGGCCTCTTCAAATGTTTTTATCAGACTTTGATACGCGGGCCAGATGTCCATGTTAATACAGCGAATTCCTAGCTTCTTCGCGAGACCTTCGGCCGCCTCTCGACTTTTTGGATCATTGAAAAAACTGGGTAAGGTTACTGCCGCCACCGACTGAGATCCTAGCGCCTCTGCGGCTAGACATGCGATCACGGCACTGTCGATTCCACCACTTAAGCCGAAGTGAACCTTGCTGAGTCCTGTTTTTTTTGCGAAATCGCGAATGCCCATCACCAGCGCACGCCGCAAAACTTCTAGGTCGTCGGCTGGTTCAAATCGCGATGGATTCTTTTTCGAAATATCGAAAACCGCAAAATCCTCTTCAAACGCCACGAGCTCTAGTTCGCACTTTCCACTTTTGCCAACAACCATGGATCGTCCGTCGAACAGGATTTCGTCTTGAGCACCGACCATGTTCACGTAAGCAACGGGTGCATTAAATCTCTTTGCCGTTTGCCCAATGACGAGCATGCGTTTTTGTTTTTTTGTTTTGGTAAATGGCGAAGCGCTGAGATTAACAACGAGATCAACTTTGCTTTTGGGGATTTTCAACAGCGGATTGGCGCTGTCGCCCCACCCCCAAATGTCTTCACATACAGTAACTAAAATACGTTGACCCTTGATATTGATAAAATTTTCGGTCGCCGGTTTTGCCTGAGGACTTGCCTGGAAATGCCGAGATTCATCAAACACGTCAAACGTAGCTAAGCGGGTTTTATGAATGTACTTTGGCTTCTTTCCTCGCTGAAGAAGAACAGCAGAGTTAAAGAGCGGCTTGCTAGAAAGGTCTTCAACGAGTTTGCCCGATTTTCCTGGTACGACGCTTACACAGCCAACCAGCGCAGAAATTCCGGCGGGAATCTGTCTAGCAAGCAGTGCCAATTCTTTTGCTTGAATTTCTATGATTGATTTTCGCTCGAGTAGATCATTTGGTACATACCCAAAAAGCGAAAGCTCCGGAAAAATAACCAA
>JAXMMN010000015.1:0-3787 GCA_034366485.1 Bdellovibrionales bacterium | reverse complement strand
TCTTCGCGAAGACTGATTGGTTCGCGATCGGTGATTTCCCGAAAAGTATCTCGCAGGAAGCGCACGTCTACTTCCGGCGATTGAACAGCACGTCGATAATATTCATAGCGATCAAATTTTTCCAACGTGCTGGCTTTCGACGTCATTATGGTACTTCCGAAATGATAGATTCGATTTCATGATGGATGTCTTCAAGATGCGGAACTGAAGCCTCTTCCAAATTCGGATGAAGCCCAATACCTGGCAGGTTTTTCCCCGCTAAAACGCGCGGACGCGCCAAAAGTTCGTAGAACAACTCTTGCGTCACACGATACGACAAATGTTCGCCAAAGTTTGTTACTTCCGTGTCTTCGTTAACAAACAGAACACGACCTGTCTTTCGAACAGAGTCTCGGATCATGCCCCAGTCGTAGGGATAAAGAGACCGAAGGTCGATCACTTCCACCGAAACACCGCGAGCGGCATAATCAGCGGCGGCCTTCGCACACAAAGGAAGTGTGCGTCCGTAGCTGACGATCGTTAGATCAGTCCCCTCGCGAACGATCTTTCCTTTGCCGATTGGAATTTCAAATTCTTCCACCTTGGGCCAGCGAGGCTTCCACTTTGATCGATCACCGATCGGCGCATCGATCATGGCCTTCAATTCCTTTTCATCCGACGGCTCGCCCGGGATCAGTTCTTCTCCTCGAACTCGCATCAATGCCTTTGGCTTCAAAAACAAAACCGGGTTTGGATCTTTGATTGCTGCAATCATTAGCCCGTAAGCGTCGAGCGGAGTCGACGGCATGACGACTTTCCAACCTGGAAGGCGTGTCGCCCACGCATCAAATGAGTGGGAGTGATAGATGGATCCACGAATGCCGGCACCCACTGGCGACATAACGACGATTGGCATATTGTACTGGCCGTTTGAACACCAGAGAGTGTTGCCAGCAATTTTCAAAAGATCGATGGTGTTGAAAATGTAATCGCAAAACTGAATCTCGGCGACACAGCGATCACCCGCTAAGCCAAGCCCGAGGGCCGTGGAAATAATTCCGCGCTCATCCAACGGAGAGTTCCAGGCCGTCTCTAAGCCTTGGGTCGCCGTGAACACGCCCCCAAGCGGTGCGCCTACGTCTTCGCCAAATATGTCAGTTACGCCAAGCTTCTTCTCGCCGTAATGAAGAGCCATTCGAATGGCCTGTGCCATGTTTGCCATTAGAACTTCCTCCAGTCAGCATTCTCACTATCGACGTAGACGTGATCCCAAATGCTTTCTTTTGTTGGCACAGGTTCACCGCGAACGATTTCTGCCGCTTCACGCGATTCAAGATCGTACTTAGCCCAGAGCTCTTTGACGAACCCAGGCGCGATGTATTTTGAATCCACCAAACGCTTCTCGAAGAGATCAATTGGGCATTCACCTGCTTCACGATTTGCACCCGAGGCCGACGAGTGTCCATATAGGCGCGACACCATGAACTCGGTCAAAACAGGTTTCGTGTTTTTTCGGATGTATTCGAGATCCTGACTGATCGCAAAATACGACTCAATCGGGTCATTGCCGTTGACGACATTCGTGCGAATGCCGAAGGCTTTACCGCGATCGGCAACTTGCTTCTCACCGTGCTGATCGTCGAACTTTGTCGAGATACCCCACTTGTTGTTTTGAACCGTGATGTAAACCGGAAGTTCATTTCCAGGACGCGAAGACCAAATCAAACAAGAAGCGAAATCACCCTCTGCAGAACCCGCATCACCACCGGTGACGATCGATACTCCTGCCGCTTCCTTTTTCATTTTGCGTCGGCGCTGAGCCATCGCCGTACCGACAGCCATTCCGTATTGAACTTCAATGGGTGACCCTACTGGGACCACGTTCCATTCCGGAAAGCAGTAATGATTGGCGAAATTGCGACCACCTGTACTTCGATCCGTTGAACGATTCATGATCAAACGAATCGAATCGATCATCGTCATACCCATCGCAATCAGTGTGGGTGTACCGCGGTAGTGCAAGTGAAGGTAGTCATGAGCAACGCCTTGACCCTTATCAACCAATAAACCAAGTGGAACGCCAAAGGCTTCCTCACCAGGTCCACCGATCCAAAAGAAAGCATCTCCAGTTTTATAAACTTTGATGAGCCGCTCTTCGAGAACGCGCGACTTCACCATCATGTCGAGCATTTGCAAAACGACTTGCTTTGGCAAAAGCCCAAGCGAGCGATCTTTTGCGCCGGCTTTTGACTCAGCCTTTTTTACTGTTTTGCCCGCAGCCTTCGCGGGTACTTTTGCGGCGACCTTTGCTGCGACTTTTGCCGCACCTTTTGCTCTTATAGCCTTCTTGCCAAGGCTTTTCGTCGACGGAGTTGGACTCATAAATCCTCCAAACCCAAGAGGGTTAACGAACACCCTCCATATTGTCAAAATAAGAGGGCCTAAAATCTATTGGGAGAAATGGAAACGGGCCCCTGAAATGCGGGCCCGCTCTGGATATAATTGGCAATCGGCCAATGCCTAAGGCGAGACGGACTCGGTACCCTCAGTGCGTTTAATGGTCCCCATAGGCTCATTACCAGGCTTTGTTGCCGACACTGGGTCAGCCTCACCTTTTTTAGTCACCGCTACTGAAGCCACCTTGGTTGGCGGAGGCGGCGGCGGGATAATGACCTTATTCAAGGGTACTCGATTCTGGAGTGCAAAAAGTTCTGCTGCAATGTTGAGCGCCTCTTGAAGATCCGCACGCTTCAGATATTCAGCGACCTTCTCATCTTTGCCCCAGTTTTTCTTTTGATCATTTTCATCCTTACGTTCCTTTGATTCTTTCAAAGACTCCGCAAGTTTGATGACTTTTCCGCGAGCCTTCGCCTTTTTAATTTCAGCCTGAATTTTCTTAAACTCAGGGTTCTTCCCAATACGCACGGTCGATCGGGATTTCAATTTTTGCAGATCCGCATCGCTGACTTCGGCCCATGCATCGGGTCCCGTAGCGACTTTGGCTTCTTTCGATCGGAACTCATCCAACTTTTGTGGCTTCAACGAGTAGTCTAAACTTTTTTCGCCGATCTCATCGTTTGAAAATGGACTTGGAAACACGATGTCCGAATCCACACCGCGCCACTGGGTCGAAAATCCACCCGGCGTGAAGAACCAGCCAACAGTCGTTTTTACAGCGCCCAAGCCTGGGGGAAGTTCCTGAACGGACTGGACACTGCCCTTACCGAAGGTGTGATCCGCACCAACAATAACCGCGCGTTTGTAGTCTTTCAAAGTTCCCGCAACAATTTCGCTCGCCGATGCAGAAAGACGGCTTGTTAGAACGACCAGTGGGCCATTCCAGTCCACCGTGCTATCACGATCAGCTAGCGTCAGCGCTGGTCCATCGGCATCGCGACTCGATTGTTTAACGACGTTACCTTGTTTGAAAAACAGGCCCGCGATTTTAACTGCATCATCTAGCGAACCACCACCGTTGGTGGATACATCGAGAACCAAACCCTTCGCACCTTTTTCGCGCGCCTCGACAATAAGCTTCTTCATGTCAGACGCAGCCGATCGTCCACCGCGTCGACCGTCGGAATAAAATGATGGAAGGTTTAACACTGCTATTGGAACAGACTTGCCATCAACTTCACGCGTTTGCATGGAAAGCTGGGCTGCATCTTCCTCTAGCTTAATTTTGTCTCGTGAAAGAGTAACCAAAAGACGTTCTTTTGAACCATCGGTCTTCTGCCGAAGAAGTTGAAGACGAACCTTTGTTCCTTTCGGACCGCGGATTCGGCGAACAACTTCACGCAAATCCATT
>JAXMMN010000014.1:0-3784 GCA_034366485.1 Bdellovibrionales bacterium | reverse complement strand
TTTGCCACTCGAAGCCCTCACCGCCCTAATCCGATTGGCCTATCATTGGTAAAAATTGAGCGCATCGAAGGTCGCAGGCTTTTTGTTAGAGGCCTCGATTTAATAGAGGGAACTCCCGTTCTTGATATCAAACCGTATTTGCCAACCGTCGAAGCTCCTATCGATGCTTTCGAGGGCTGGAGCGCCAATCTTGCGCCATCACAGTTTGAAGTAGAATGGAGCCTTGAAGCTCTTGGGCAACTTTCTGCAGCTGCAGAAAATCGGATCGCCGGCGAGACCACCGGCGCCACCGAGGGCTCTGCAAATCTTGATCAATTAAAGAACTCTATCGAACAGATTTTGCGCTTGGATCCACGCCCAGTGGCGTACCGAGGCACTGCGGAAAATCCAGATCCTTACATGTCGACCTATGGCTTTCGTTTTCAAAACTGGAATGTCGTTTTTGAAATGATCACGGTGAATGTCGGGGCAGCCATGGGGCCTGCGGAAAACGGGACTAGCAGCCCCCTTCCCACCCGGGTGGCACGGATCCTCCGTCTTGAAAATTGGCCAGCATCGGGCGTTCCGCGAACCCGCTGAGGCGGCAAAACCTGAGGCCAAATCTGATATAGAGCAATTGGTCTTTTGCCTCTTGAAATAGCACCCCCACATCCGTTACCTTCACGACCTTCAAGCCGTATGCGCTTATTTGAGGGAGATGACCACAATGGAACTAAGCTCTGTTCAGCCTACAAATCGTCATGCACAAGATGTTTTGCGAAAAGTCCCCGAGCTAAGTCTCAATTCCTACATCGAAGGTTCAGCGACCGATAAGCAGCGCTTCATCGACAATTTCTTTCTTGGCCTTAAAGAGTACGGCTTCATTGTTCTAAAAGATCACCCAATTCCAGATGCACTCCTCAACAATGCGTACGCACTTCTCGAACAATTGTTCGAACTCGAGACGGCTGCGAAAATGAAGTACGCGCTTAAAGAGAATGGCTTCCAGCGCGGCTACACTCCGTTCGGAACCGAGCACGCAAAAGACTCTCCGGTCATGGATTTGAAAGAGTTCTGGCATGTCGGTCGCGATCTTCAAGAAGGTCATCGATATTCCGACATTTATCCAAAGAACGTATGGCCTGCGGAAATTCCAGAGTTCCAACCGGTGATGTCGAAAATCTATCGCTCGCTGGATGAAGCCGGAAAAGTCATGCTTGAAGCATTGACGTTCCCGCTCGATCTTCCGCGCGACTACTTTACGCGAATGATGAGCGAAGGAAATTCGATTCTTCGACTTCTTCACTACCCACCAATTCCAGAAGGCGTAGATCCACGTTGTGTTCGCGCGGCTCCACATGAAGACATCAACTTGATCACTATTTTGGTTGCTGCCACATCGTCAGGTCTTCAGTTAAAGGATCGCGACGGAAAATGGTTGGCAATTGATTCGGATCCAAATTCGTTGATCGTTGATGCGGGCGATATGCTTGCGCGTTTAACGAACGACGTAATCCCTTCGACAACCCATCAAGTTGTTAATCCAAATGACGGCACCAACGGCCATCGCTACTCGATGCCTTACTTTATTCACCCTAATCCAGACGCCATGCTGACGTGTATACCGTCGTGCCGAGATGCCGCTGGTACGGGCTACAACGGCCTTGGCGAGAAGTACGCGCCGATCACGTCGCAAGACTTCCTCATGCAGCGTCTTCGCGAAATCGGCCTTTTAAAATAGATCGCTGAGGCCGCTGGCCTCAGTTGCGCTCAGACCTAACTCACAGCCGGAATCCGTGCGCGGTGCGCAAATTTTGGGCAACAGCTGAGCTGCGGCTTGCGACCTGACGGCGACAGTGGCAAATCCTGTTCAGCGCGCTTTGAAAGCGCGCGTATGTCAGGAGGGGTCATGACACGTTTCTCTTTGCGCCTTGGTCTTACTTCACTTGTTAGCGCTTTCGCATTAACGGCGTTCTCATCGGCGGCTTCGGCTGCGATGGATTCGGCAGAAATTTGCACGTCTCAAGATGGACGCCAACGAGTTGCTCGGCCGTTTGGTGAGCCAAAAGCTTTCTTCGCTGAAGTTGGCCGTGATCCACGCGCACAGCCCACGGTCAAAGAAGGCTATAGCTACACAAAAGATCCGGAAGGATTTGCTCTTAAAAATCCAGTCGATGCCGTGATGTTTGAACTAATGGCTGAGCCCTTTGGTGGAACACTCCAACCGCAAGCAAAATGGACAGCGACGTTTGAAGGTTATTTCGAAGGCAACGTCAAGGTATTTGATGATATCGGACGTCACGTTGGAACGTACCTCATGACGTGCAACTCGGCTGTCGTTGAATACAACTAGTCGCCGAATTGCACGAAGTAAATTTGGGCTTAGCCAGCAACCAAAGTGACATACTCAGCTTTGATCCAACCGCTTTGGCACGATCCACTGTATCCTGCTGGCTTATCAGCATCCCTTGAAATTTTGCAGTCGCGGGACTTCGTGCTGTACACGACACCTACGTACTCGACGCCGTCGACGATCTTCGAATCACACATATTAACAATCTGTGCAGCGTCGACTTTTTTGAAAATGTAAACGCCCGTTTTATCGGTTGAATAGAGGACCGTTGAAACCGTAACCAGACCGGATGATTCACATGCGCCCAATCCCGGCTCTGATTTAATAAGAACTGGGCCAACTGGAAATGCTTGCGCTGCCACGGTTGCCAAAGTTGAAGCTACGAGTGCCATCGTTGCGATAAATGCTTTCATCGTAATGTATCCTTTAAATTTTTAAACCGGCGGATCGTCCGCCTTCTGTTTAGATAGTTGCCAATTAAATCGCTGCAGGAAATATAACGCTACGCGGTATAAGGCTAGCACTTAGAAACTAGCTCGGCAGTTAGTGGTTCAAGCGCCTCGTCAACGCTAAGAATTTACTTATCAGCTCGTAAGACGTCGCCCGTTTCGGCGTCTATTTTGACATTGGCAGAATAACCCAAAGAGTTTATTCCGCGCGCCACATAGCACGCTCTTACGGTGCCATCGTGCAGTTCAGCTTTCAATTCAGGCGCATCGGAAAATTCTAATTTGTTATTCTTGGCAATTTTGCTGACAGCTTCTGCTGCGTCGATTGCCGACAACTTAACGGCTCCCTTTTTTGAAAAGCTCAAGTCCGTCCGAGAAAAAGTCTCCAGGTCGCCACCGTCATAAAACCGGAGGCTCCAAGTATTTTGAAAAATACAAACCTCATCGGGTAGCTGCACCTGCCGACCGTGAATCCAACCACCAGGATCCTTTTTCTTGTCAGATTCAAACGTAAGAGCTTTCCAATCCGGGCACCATGCCTCAAACAGCACCTTCGCAACATCAGGTAGCTTCCCTATTTTCTTCATTCTCGATTCCGATTCGGGCGCGATGCGAACTAAGCGGTGATTATTAGAAATATCGAAGGCGCCGAGGTTGGTCGAAATTCGCCAGGCCCACAACACTCCTTGAGCACCGGTCGGCTGTCGTGCGCCGATTTCGAGATCTTCGAGGTTCATTTTCGGAAAGACTTCCTGCGCTTTCAAAAGCGTTTCGACGATCAGAGTCTTCACCTCTGAATCAGTCAATTCTAACGGAAGTACTGTTATCGCTTTGCTCATAGGTGATTAGAATATTTTAAAACCAGCGCGCTGCCCAAGCATCACGTACTCAGCCCGACCTCTGTCTGATTTATGTCGCCGAGGTCGACGACTCCAACCAATGCGCATGCAGCGTCTAGCTGCAGCGCATAGGCGGTACCTTTAGGCCAAGCGTGTGAGCGAAT
>JAXMMN010000013.1:0-3108 GCA_034366485.1 Bdellovibrionales bacterium | reverse complement strand
GTTAGAGTTATTCCCATGCTTTGGGCTGTTTTGTTAACGTTGCCTACGAGTGCTTCTGCTGTCCAGTTCTTGCTTGAAGCGTGCAAATAGTCGTGCTCTTTCAATTTGGAATTGGCGTAGCCACGGATCGCGAGACCTCTTGGTATTCCTACCTTCGGGTTCTGCCAGCTCCAAGAGGAACGCAATTGCTCGCTAGAATTCTGTCTGGAATTGTCTTTGCTACGATGGGCGTTCTTGGCGTTCTCGCAACAGCTAGGTTTCTGGGCGACCTCGATTTTGCGCCCTATCATTGGGGTCAGTTTCTAATGACGCTAGCTCTTGGCGCTTTTCCGTTTGCTTGTCTTGGACTTGCTTTGGGGCTTATCGTCAGTGCCCGGTCTTCGACACCTGTTCTCAATCTGACTTATCTTCCGCTCTCGTTTGCCGGTGGACTTTGGATGCCGCCAAACATTTTGCCGAAAGTCGTACAAGATGTTTCCGTCTACCTGCCAAGCCGACACTACGGCGAATTGCTGTGGGCCACGCTTTTGGGTGGTGACGTCAATCAGCGGGATCTTTGGGGATTGATCGCCGCATTTTTTGTTTTACTGATTCTGCTTGTGGTCCTCATCCGCCGGGAAGAAGACCAAGTTTTCCGGTGATCCAGCTATAGAAGTTGAAGGATTGGATTTGCGGCAATCGTTTCTTTGACGCCCAAATACCCTTCCGCATACCACTGCCACCACGCGATCACCATGATGATGTGTCCGACGAAAATAAAGAAGTGGCTCCACATTTCCACGCGGTCCGAATTCTGCGTCATGTACCGATGCCAATGAAGTGCTTCATCGACCATCGAATAGAAAATCGAAAGTGCAATTAAAACCAGTGCTGGAATTCTGAGGAACACTGGGAAGTGATAAGCCATACACAGAACGAGGATGCTGGTGATGCCGGCGAAGATCGTGATGTGATGAACCAACGCCTCGGCTTTTTGCAGGTACTCTTTGTAGACCGTGCGATGCCCGATTGTATCAAACGCGATCGCTGTCGAAAAGATAAAGACTCCAACTGGAATGTTCCAAACATAGGCTGGGTATTCGACGCCCGCAAGATGACCAAGCAGCAAGAAGCCACCGACGGCGAAAAACAAGCCATACATCATTCCGACCCAAGCAATATAGACAATCCAGTCGACCGGCGAGAACTGCTTCACGCGAGCGGCGTAAATATAGGTTTCACGAAGGAAGGATGTTGATGCCATTTGTTTGCCCTTTCAAAGATTCCATTCGATCCGGTCCATATCCAACTAAGCGCCACTTCAAAAGCTGAACGCTCGCCTGCAAAAACAAAATCAATTTCTTACTTCGACCAACCACGACGCGTTTGAAATCGGTGTCCGATCCCTTGGCCAGTACCTGGCGTCCGATTTCGCGATAAACAAACGCTGCGACAAGTACGGCCCACGCTGCACGCCACGGAAGATAGCGTAAACCTGCTTCACCCATCGCGTACATATCTTCTGCTTTGTCGAGCATTTGCTGAACTACAGAGAACACGGCTTTGCGGTTCTCTGTGTTGAGTAGCTCGTGCGGCTTGACCCCTCGGGCAAGCAGCCAATCTGCTGGCAAATAAACTCGACCGCGTTCGAAGTCTTCACGAACGTCGCGCGAGATGTTAGTCAGCTGCATGGCTGACCCCATCGCAATGGCCGCTTTCGCGGCATCCGGATTTTTTACGCCCATTATTGGGCACATCATCAGCCCGACCGTACCCGCTACGCAGTAGCAATAGTCCGCAAGATCATCCCAAGACTTCATTTGAACCGAAATCCCGTTCAATGGACGCTCATCACCGAGATCAGTTTCGAACCCACGAAGCAGGTCGAGTGCCGCCTGTTCAGAAATTCGGTAACGAACCGCAATTTCCTTCAGTCCCGTCCAAGGATGTTCGCCTAGGTCTTCGCCGCGAAAGCACGCTCGTGTTTTAGTTTTCAGTTCTTGCAGCTGCACAACCGCTTCTACTCGCGAGGCGGCTCCGTCGATTGCATCGTCCGATCGTCGGCACCAGGCATACAAACGCCAACAAGCTTCGCGTTCTTTTTTGGAAAAAACGAGGCTCGCAAACGAAAAACTCTTCGAGCCTTTCTGAATATCAGACTTCGCAGCCTTGGTTGTTGTCAGCTCATCGCGGAGAAATTCAGACATTGGCTTCCGGTCCTCGATCGCTGGGACTGAGAGGAACTGGCTTCGCTTGCTCTTGCGCTCCACCTGGGACTTTCATTTTGGCCGTCTTGAGACCAGCCTTGCTTCCAAAAAGCTTCCCTAAATCCTCGATCATGAGGCCCGCAGTGGCCTTTGCGGAGTTCACAACTCCTGGTACGCCGGCACCAGGGTGCGTCCCTGCCCCGACGAAATAAAGTCCCTGAATTTTCGAATCGCGATTGTGCTGCCGGAAATACGCACTTTGAGTGAGCTTTGGCTCAAGCGAAAACGCGGCACCGAGGTGCGAGTTGAGTTCGTACTTGAAATCCTCTGGCGTGAAGATCTTTTGAACGACAATGTTTTCCTTCAGCCCTGGCAGGTACTTTTCTTCCATGTAGGAAAGAATGCGTTCCGCGTACTTCGGGCCTTCGGTTTTCCAGTCGATTTTCAGCTTCCCAAGATGTGCGACGGGCGCAAGGACGTAGAAGCATTCCGACCCCTCAGGCGCCAAACTTGGATCCGACAGACTTGGTGCATGAAGATAGAGCGAGAAGTCTTCCGGAAGTTCCCCACCCTTCACAAAAATCTCTTCCAAAAGCTCTTTGTAGCGTGGGCCAAATAGAACGGTGTGGTGAGCAAGATTTGGGTATTTCTTCTTTGTTCCGAAGTAGATCAAGAACAGCGACATCGAGTAATCTGACTTTTCAAGACGTCGCTCGCTCGACCTTGCTTTGGGTTCACCTTTCAAAAGATCTTTATAGGTATGCAGGACGTCGCCGTTGCTTACAACCGCGTCGCACGTCCACGTTTCGCCGCTCTTTGTTCGGATCCCGCAAACTGCGCCATTTTTCGTTTCGATATTTTCGATTTCTGCATTGAGCGAAATTTCTCCGCCAAGCTCTTCGAAATATTTCACCATGGCTCG
>JAXMMN010000012.1:0-2952 GCA_034366485.1 Bdellovibrionales bacterium | reverse complement strand
GGAAAACCGCCCTGGAGAGGCTAAACGTGTTCCCCGATAAATCGGGACTTCGTTTGCATTTCTCCAAGAAAATCGACTCTTTACGGCTTTATCGTTTTCCGGCTTCGGCCATCATGGAGCCTGGTTTAATTTGCTTCTCAGCAACAACTCAGTCCCACTGGCATCACTCGAAATCCGCTATCGCTTCAGAATCGCGTCGAATTCGTGGTTTTTAAGTCCACATTGAAGCCGACGTCCGCCCGCACTTTGGGCTACTCAAGGCGCGCAGTATGCTTCTGGGCCGAACGCAATGTCAAAAGAAATCCCGAAATAAATTGAAATTTTATTTGCCTGCTCGAACTTAAGGCTATCCCCTAAATTCGTCCCAGCTTTTGAAGAATTTCCTGAGAAACTCGCGGCGGTGTCGCAGCGAACTGCTTGAATTCCATTGAGAACGTCCCGCGCCCTTGCGTCAGCGAACGCAGGTCCGTTGCATAGCCAAACATCGCCATTAGAGGGCTTTCCGCATCGATGACCTGTCGACCAGCTTTCGCGCTCATCGATAGGACTTTGCCTCGTCGCGAGTTTAAATCTCCGATCACGCCACCCATAAATTCGTCGGGAGTCACGACCTCAACTTTAAACATAGGCTCAAGAAGCTGCGGATCGGCTTTTCTCGCGGCCTCGCGAAACGCATTGGCTCCCGCAACTTTGTAGGCCATTTCAGACGCTGTCTCCTGGTTGTACTCTGCGGCCAGCAAGACGACTTCCAAATCCGTCGTCAAGAATCCAGCGAGAACGCCATTTTCAAGCGATTCCTTTATACCTTGCTCAATCGGCCCACTCATCGTCTTCGGCAGACGCTCCGGAGGAACGAGATTGGTAAATTTGAATCCAGATCCAGCCGTTAGAGGTTTTACCTCTACCATGGCGTGACCGAATTGATTTTCTCCGGCGATCACACGTTCGACGCGCGATTCTGCACGTGCGGATTTGGCTATGGTTTCACGGTAACTGACCTGTGGCTTCCCTACGTTTGCTTGAATTTTATATTCTCGCAAAAGTCGATCGACCAGAATTTCCAAATGGAGCTCACCCATTCCTGACAACAGCGTTTGGCCGGTTTCGGAATCAATGCGCAATCGACAAGAAGGGTCCTCGCGCTCTAAGCGCTGAAGCCCCGCCATCATTTTCTCTTGATCCGCCGAGGACTTCGCTTCAATCGCAACTGAGATCACGGGCTCTGGTAATTGAATTGATTCAAGCACGACAGGGTGTGAAACATGGCAAAGCGTGTCGCCGGTCGCCGCAAACTTAAGTCCAACGACAGCGCCAATATCACCTGCTTTGATTTCTTGAATTTCCTCACGCGAATTCGCATGCATGCGAACCAGGCGCTGAATTCTCTCTTTCTTTTGTTCTCGTGGATTGAAAACCTGGTCTCCTACCTTTAGTACGCCCGAATAAACTCGAACATAGGTGAGTGCACCAGAGAACGGATCGCTAGCAATTTTAAACGAGAGGGCCGCGAGGTTTGCGCTCCAATCAGTTTTGCATTCGATTTCATGATCTTCACGAGCAGGATCTTTTCCATGCACCGCCGCCACATCCAAGGGGCTCGGTAAATAGCGAAGAACCGAATCCAGTAGAGGCTGCACGCCTTTTTTCTTGAAGGCCGAGCCGCAAAGGACTGGGAAGAACTTCATCGCGATGGTGCCCTTGCGAAGAGCGGCTACGATTTCCGCTTCCGAAATCTCTTCGCCCATCAAATATTTATCTGCCAGCGCCTCGTCCACCTCAGTCACTTTATCGAGAAGCTTTTCTCGATAAGTACGCGCTTCTTCCATGAGCTCAGAAGGGATGTCGGTTTCTTCCATGCGATCGCCCAGGCCCGCGTCTGGCCAGATGAGCGCCTTCATCGAGACGAGGTCGATGATGCCGTGAAAACGATCTTCGGCACCGATAGGAATTTGAATACAAACGGGAGCCGCTTCAAGGCGTTCGACAATCGTCTGCACGCTGCCATGAAAGTTTGCGCCAACACGATCCATTTTGTTGATGAAGCAAATGCGTGGAACTTTATAACGATCAGCTTGACGCCAAACGGTTTCAGACTGTGGTTCAACGCCGTTCACGCCATCAAATACGGCCACGGCTCCGTCGAGGACGCGAAGGCTGCGCTCCACCTCTATGGTGAAGTCGACATGTCCTGGAGTGTCGATAATGTTGATGCGATAGTTTTTCCAGGCGCACGTGGTTGCAGCGGAAGTGATTGTGATTCCGCGCTCTTGCTCTTGTTCCATCCAATCCATGACAGTGTCGCCGTCATGAACCTCACCCATGCGGTGAGACTTCCCAGTGTAAAATAAAATTCGCTCGGTCGTTGTCGGTTTGCCCGCATCGATGTGGGCCATGATTCCAATATTACGAGTCAATCGAAGCGTTTCGATCCCTTGGTATCGAGACGGTTCGACATGCAGTGGATCAACTGGCGAGGCGTCTTTAATTTCGGTTTTTACACCGTCTGTAGAGTCTTTGGAGTTTCCCAAGGCTGATTGTCCCTAACACGAGAAAATTAGATAACGAGATTCCTGACCCTACCGAAAAACCTCTCATCTGAGAACACCTTATCGCATCGTTGCTCGGCAGAATTTGAGCAAAAAAAATCGGGCAAGCTTTTGAAGCATTGCCCGACTTGAGTTTCGTTTGGAACCTGAGGCCCAGAGGCCTAAAGGTCACAAAACGACTGAGATCACCAGTTGTAGTGCGAGAAGGCTTTGTTTGCTTCTGCCATACGGTGAACGTCTTCTTTTTTCTTAATGGCGTTACCACGGTTGTTGTAAGCATCCATCAATTCACCAGCAAGACGCTTTCCCATGTCTTTTTCGCCACGCTCACGAGAATACTCGATGAGCCATTTCATGGCGAGAGCGACACGGCGTGATGGGCGGACGTCAACTGGAACCTGGTAAG
>JAXMMN010000011.1:0-1992 GCA_034366485.1 Bdellovibrionales bacterium | reverse complement strand
AACAACTGGCAGAATCCCTTCACTGCTCGCTACCGACGGTGAAGCGGATCATGGGGCCCGAAGAACTTTCTCTTTCGAGGCTCTTGCAGATCTGCGAAGTCGCTGAGATCGACTTATCCGATCTCGAACGCCTCGCCGGTCGTCAAGATCGCAAAGAAGAGAACTTCACGCCTGAACAGCAGGAGTTCCTCGCTAAAAATAAATCGTACTTTAGTTACTTGATGGCTCTTTATAGCGGCGACAGGCCTCAGAAGATCGCAGCCAAACACAAGCTTTCGCAGCGATCGACAGACAAGTACTTGGTTCAACTTGAAAAGCTAGATCTCGTGCGCGTGACGGGACGTTTAAAAGTGAAACCGCGCTATGAAGACTTCCCTGCTTTGGGAAATGGGCCTTTGGCAAAAGTCTATTTTGAATCTTTCATTCAAAGTGGCGCGCGGTTTTTTACGGAACTCATTCGCGACGCAATTGCGACGGTAAAGAAAGAAGACCGAATTAAAACGAAGTTCGCTATTCAGTCGGCTAAGATCTCGAAGGCTTCCTATGAGGCTTGGGTCGAACGACAAGAAAAAGCATTGATTGAACTTGTGGGGACGTCGAAGTTTGAGGAAAAGACATTGCCTGTTGATCAGCTGATGACCGTTGTTGTCGTCCACGGCCACACGCTTGTTCCCAACACTCATCCGTCGCTTGCGCAGCTTGAAAACGTGATGGGCCCGATCGAGAATCTTTAAAACTCAAACGGAATGCGAAGATTTGCAACGACGGCCGTCGAATTGAATTTCGAGTACACGTCCGCAATCTTCACCGGTGCGGCCGTGCCGGTCGTCGATTCGTCTGGCGTGTAGAGCACACCTTCGACACTCACCAATAGCCAGCGATGCATCCGGTGCATCACACCAAGCTTGAGCGCGACACCCGTGATCTTTGTTTGCGGGTCGCCTTCACTTGTTGACGTGAACGATCCTCCGCCGAAATAGCCAGTGAAGTCTTTTTGAAACTCGTAACCAACAACGCCGAAGATGATCATTTCGGAAGACTTCGTCGTGGATGAGTCTGATTTTGTTTCGAGATTGAATTGATGAACGTCCGCGCCCACGCGGAGCCCGCCTTTTGATTTGTAACCAAGCCCTGCACCAAACCCAAAACCAGACACCGAGTTTTCGCCCTTCGTACCGCCAATCGTAGGAACGGAATCTTTGATTTGATAGTCGACGGATCCGGTGAGGTAGCTAATCATGGGCTCAACATAGATTTCTGCGTCAGCAGAACAAGGCGACAACGTGAAAATCAAAAAGAACGAAGCCGCAATCTGGGTCAGTCCGTTTAGTCTGCTCTTCATAAATCCCCCACCCTGGTTTACCGGGTAAGGTCATTGTCTCAGCTGGGAAATATTTCGATCAAGAGTGTATCGGTCTGGCCGGCCCGGGGGCCGGCGAGGAATAACAATCGAGAAACATTTGGAAAGCGGCTACTTACTTCGCCTGCGGACCAAGGTCCAAGATCTGAAGGCGTGGGATCTGTCGATCCTCAAATGGACGCACATCTACCATGAGGCGGCCATCTGTCAAAACAGTGCTCGAATACATGCGTCGACCATCGAGAAGCTTGCTTGCCGTCAGACGATACTTGCCATCAACGAGATCAAACACGTGATACTGACTTCGATAGTCATCTGGCAAACGCTCGTAAACGAAAAGATCCTGAACGATAAATCGCGTTGGACTAACACGCACGACTTCCATTCGGTCACCGCGAAGTGGCTCTTCTTTGAAACCTTCAAAGCGTAGAACTTCTGCCGGTTCAAATTTTGTTCGCGCCGCGCGAACAACCTGAATGTAGTTCGCTCCAGTCAAAAGAACTTCCGTCGGACTGAGCGTCTGCACTTCGAGTGAGATCGCGTCTGGAGAACCGAACTTTGCATCGTTCTTGAAATTGAGCGTCTGCTTTGAAAGCTTTCCGCCATTGAAACGAACGATGTGTAAATCGAGA
>JAXMMN010000010.1:0-6766 GCA_034366485.1 Bdellovibrionales bacterium | reverse complement strand
CCGCATTGACCTGTGGGTCGGGCTTTCTGGCCCACTCGAGGTCGGAGATATCCATCAAGGCTTCCGCCTCAGCGAGGCGGACGTAGACCAAACCAAGATCATCATCGATTCGCGTAACGACAACTTGAACCGCAGTATCGAGCGGAGCGTAGGGCGGAAGGTTTCCGACAATTTGCCCCTTCGCATCGAGTTTTCTATACGGTTTTGTAAAGTCGGCAGGTGCTTCTTCTTTGACGGCACCTTCTGGTGTCACAACGCGAACTGGAGAGAGTTCTTCCATCAGCTTCGCGCGAACGTCGCCCAGGAACTTTTCAATCTCTTCTTTTGTTTTCAAGTTCTTCAAGGGGCCGCGGTAACCCTGTCGTTTGTCGACTTCTCTGAGTCCAGCGCGCACTTGCTCTTGCGCCGCTTTCTGCTGATTGAAATCAATGGTCGTGTAAACCTGAATGCCTTCGTTGATGACTTTGCTCTCGCCAATCTTTTCAACCAGGATCTGTCGAATGGTTTCAACAGCGAAAGGAGCAATCGAATTATATTCTTTTTCGAGATAGACAGTCAGTGGTTCGTTGAAGGCCTTGTCGGCTTCTGCTTGCGTGATTTTTCCGAACGCGACCAACGCATTCAAAACTTCTCGCTGCCGGCCTTTTGCAAGTTTCGGATTTCGAATTGGCGAATAGGCGCTCGGACGCTGCGGAAGTCCGGCGATGACCGCAATTTCAGCGAGCGAGAGTTTGTCCAGCGTTTTGCGGAAGTAAATGTCTGCGGCTGCCGCGACACCATTGGCGCCAGAGCCAAAGAAAATTTGGTTGAGGTACAAATATAAAATCTCATCTTTCGACAAGTTCTCTTCTAGCTTTTTAGCCAGAAGTGCTTCTTTGATTTTTCTCGTGTAAGTTCGTTCCGGCGAAAGAAACAATTGCTTTGCAAGCTGCTGCGTGATGGTGGACGCACCTTGAGTTCGGCTGGATGTCAGGTTCGTCAACATCGCTCGAGCGATCGCAAGGTAATTGATGCCTGTGTGTTCATAGAACTGGCGATCTTCAATGGCCAAAAACGCATCGATCATTTGTTTCGGGACTTTGTCGATCGTCACGAGCTTTCGAACTTCGTATTTGTATTCACCAATGCGCTCGCCGCCGCGGGCGAACACATCACTGACAAGACGTGGTTTGTAATCGCTGACGGCCATGATTTGTGGAAGCGAACTTGAAGCTGCGACAAACACCGCCGAGACCGCGACAACGCCAATCAGGACAATGGCCAAAACGAGGGCAATAAGCTTTTTGATTGAAAAAAACTGCAGGAATTTCATAGAGCAAAAGAGTAGCTCATCGTGGGCGGATGGCTCAACCTAGTAAAACGAAGCGCGCCGCATCACGACGCGCTGTTATAACGAAGACGAAGGGTTAAATTCGAGGCTATTGATCTACGCCTTGTGGTGAATATCGTGGTCGATTCTTCTTTTTGTCAGTTCGTTTAAAGTCGACATCGCGGGACAAAACGCAGGCCTGTGGTAGCGAAAACTTGAATCCGTCAGCTGCTGGAGCAGTTGACACCGCAGCAACCGCGCGAACAGCACCGTTGTCTGTCGTCGAAACTGCATCAATTGGGCAGTTCGATTCAAATTGACGACACATTGAGTGAACGCCGCCAATCAATTCGACGGCTTCGCCAAATGCATCGCCCATTCTTTCTGCAGTTCGCTCGGATCGTCGAGCTGCGCCACCAGAACACGCAACCCGTCGCTGGGCGGCCATGCTTTCTGATTGATGGCGCATAAACTGTTGGTTTTCCGTTTGGATGCGCGAATCGATGTCTGTCAAAAGCAGCTGCTGTTCTTGTTGAAATTCTTGAAGACGCATCTGATTCTTTTGCGCCACTCGCTGTTGTTCTTCGTACAGCTGTTGCGTACGTTCGTTCGTGCTCTTAACGATTTCTTCGTTTTGAGCATTGGTAACGCCTTCAAGTTCGCCAAGTTTCTTTAGCATTGTCTGCCGTTGTTGCTCGATCAGTGTTGCTTGTTCAGCAAGGAACTGATCGTTCGCAGCTTTTTCGCGTTCCGCTGCGCGAACAGAGTTCGATAGCGATTTTCCTACGCCTGTTTGGGCATTTAAACATTCGTTCAAGTAAGCAGAATAGTCGAAGTTGCGAGTCCGTGTCGCATTCGCAGCATTTCTGCGCGAGGTGCCGGCAAGTCGTGTGGCCGTGCCCGAATTCTTCTTGGAGGCATTCTTTTTTGCAGCCAAGCGCGCGGCCTCCGCAGCTTTGAACTGCGACTCTGCCTGAGCAATACATTTGCCATGGAACTCGTCTTTTGCTTGTTCCACTTTTAGCGCCATATTGCGCGATTCTTGGCGCATTTTTATGTAGGCAGCATCCATCTCTTGATAAGTTTTTTGTGCGTCTTCGAAGGCACGCTTTTGTCCCTCTTGAACCTCTTTGAATTGATCCGCCATATCTTTGGCGATTTCACGTTCCATTTTTCGAACTTCGTAGGCGGCATCTTGCTGGGCCTCTTGCAGTTCGCGCTGCTGTTTCAAAAGGTCGCGCTGCGCCTCTTTGCGTTCTTTGTTGAGATTATCAAGTTCGCGCTTCGACTCGAGGCGATCGCGCTCGGCCTCTTTTTCTTCTTCGCGAAAGTTTCGGCTCTCTGCATAGCGGGGAAGACCGCCGCACTTGTTGGCAAGGGCTGCATCACAGAAAGCTTCTTCTGTGGTTTCCTCATCTTCCGCCATCGTAAGAATCTCGTCCTCGGCATCTCGACACCAGGAAATTTGGCTGAAACATCGGCTAAAATTGCTTCCACCTAAATTGGCGCCGCTGCAGGCTTTCGAGGCCTTCTCGCCGATTTTTCCAATTTCATCATTCAGCCGTTCACACGTTTTAAACCGTTGAGAATCACCGCCGCCGTTACGACGACTGCGTGCTGCACGTTCTTCAGCACAAAGATCTTTACTAACTTGATCAGTCTTCGCGCAAAGATCGGCAAGACTGTCGAGTTCCGAACGGGGATAAGTCGGATTCGCAAGTGCGCTGCTGCCGCCGACGAAAATCAAACTCAGTGTTAAGGCCGCTGTGATTTTCGAAACTGATCCGAAGATCAAATTGACGGTCTCTCTCACACCTGTCTGACAGTTCGACAGAGATCGTTTTGCTGAGAAGCGTTTCATTCGTCCTGGCCCCTTGTTGACGTTGATATACATAGTCTAACAGCAAGTGTGGTGCCGTTTAACGTCCTGTTGCTTAGAGGTTCGACGTAGGTACTGTTCATGGCTTCAGATCGTTTGTGGAAAACCAAGTGGAGAAGTGGGACTAGATATTAGTCGTGCCTGTTTTACTGTCGCGAGCTTTTGTTGATTGTCTCGAATGAATGTCTCAGATCGAGACGAATTTCAATTTGCCCTTTGGGCGCTGATTTCAGTTTGCCCTTCGGGCGCTGATTTCAGTTTGCCCTTCGGGCAAAAAAAAAGGGCTGCTGGCGCTCAACAGACAGAGAGACCCGTGGTGTTTAAGGTGGGCGACCATTTAGCGACTTCAGGCTTCTCGGATCCCCAAAGGGCCAAGCTTGCACACCATCACCAGGGACAGTCCCCTAAATTAAAACTTGTAGGGTCTCTTTTGTCTGGAGGCTATTGCCAACAAACCCACGGCCAGAATACCAGAGCTATCGCCGAAGCGAAGCTACAAATGATGATTCTTAATAACTTCTCACATTTTTATTGGACCTTTGGCGCATCGAGAGACGGAAAAAAAAATCCGATGGATTTCTATGACACCTCATGCCTTACACGAAACCCTCGACAAAATCGTACCTTGGCTGGCTTTTGCCTATGGGGCAGTCATGATTTTTGTTTTAAGCCAGCCGAAGCTCATTCAGCTTGCCAATGAAAAATTACCTGAACCGCACCGTTCGCGTTTTTTTTCGCACCAGCCGCTTGCATGGATTTGCCTTGTCGTCGGAGCCACTTGGATCCTTCAGGGGCTCTGGGGTTTTTAGGTTTTCGCACAACGCATTCGCCTTACGGACGCGCGAGTCAGTAAGTGCCTTGAATTGACTTAGCGTGCGACTTCACCTTTGACTTCACGCGCCTCGGTTTTCTAGTATCCCGCGCATGACCGGGAAATCAGGAAAATCTAAATCGACGCGTAAGCCGCCAACGTCGAAGCCAGCTGCGTCGAAGCCAGCCACTGAACAGCTCAGCTGGAGTGATTGGTCGAAGTTGGAATTTCCGAAACCGGCCGCGAAAGCTACTCCGGACCCACTGCCGCCTCAGTTATTTTCTAATGATCTAGTTCCGCCGGCGGAATCAACCGCATATTCGTTGGCGTCTTTTACTAAGCCTGCGCCGAAATTGTCGGAGCAAACGGAAGCTCAAGCGAAAGTCCAAACAGAAGTTCAAGCGCAGGCTAAATCATCAGCACGGCCTCCATTCGTTGAAAAAGTCGACGCACCGGCCGTGGCCGCCAATCCAGAGCCAACGATCCTCACCGTAGGTGCACTGAACAAATTAATTCGCCGGCGCTTGGAGGACGAATTTTCGACGCTTTGGTTGCGCGGAGAAATTTCTAACTTTAAAGCGCATCCCTCAGGCCATTTCTATTTCAGTCTCAAAGACAAAGACGCGCAAATTAGTGCGGTCATGTTTCGTGGTTTCAATTCGCAGCTGCGCTTTAAGCCGGAAGACGGCATGGAAGTCGTGGTCCGCGGAAAAATTACGGTCTATGAACCACGCGGTAACTATCAAATTTTTTGTGAAACCATGGAGCCCGTCGGAGCAGGCGCACTCCAGAAGGCGTTTGAACAATTGAAGCGAAAGCTACAAGCCGAAGGCTTGTTTGATACAAACAGAAAGCGTCCCATTCCGGCAGCGCCTCGACACATAGCGATTGTCACTTCTCCTTCGGGAGCTGCCATTCGAGATATGTTAAATGTGCTAGGCCGTCGCTACAAAGCCGCGAAGATCACGGTCGTTCCTTGTGCCGTGCAGGGTGTGAAGGCGACGGCTGAAATTGTTCGAGGTCTCGAACTCGCAAACCGTTTGACGGATGCCGATGTCATTATCGTCGGCAGGGGCGGGGGTTCGGTCGAAGACATGTGGTCGTTCAACGAAGAAGCTGTCGCACGCGCGATTGTCGCAAGTCGGTTGCCCGTGATCTCGGCCGTGGGACATGAAGTTGACTTTACGATCGCAGACTTTGTTGCGGATCTGCGTGCGCCAACTCCTTCGGCTGCGGCAGAGCTTGTGGCAAAAAATGCCGACGAATTATCGAGCACTATTCGTCGCCTCGAGCGAGTGTTGATTTCGGGTTACCTAGGGCAAATCAACCGGCTGGTTGAAAAAGTCCGAACGGCGCAGAGGCTGCTTATTGACCCGAGACGAAAGATTGCCGACGCGGTTATTCGTTGCGATGACCTCATTGATCGCCTGGAAAGAATGATCTACGAGTCCATTGATCGAACACGCTTGGAACTCGAGATGAACACGGATCGTATGACGTCGCGATTTCAGCGTCGTTTGGATTTTGCGCGGTCGCGTTTTTCCAAGTCGGCAGCGATGCTCGACGGACTAAGTCCTTTAAAAGTCTTGGATCGCGGCTACGCGATCGCGACGAAGTCAGGCAGGGCCATCACGAACGCCGACACGCTTTCTAAGGGCGATCTGGTTCAGGTTCGGTTGGCCAAGGGAAAATTTGAAGCTGAAATAACGAGGAGTAATTTCGATGGAATTTGAAAAGAAGCTGAAGCGCTTGGAAGACATCGTTGAAAAAATGGAATCAGGCGATCTTTCTTTGGATGATTCCATGAAGCTCTTCGAAGAGGGCGTCAAGATGTCGCGAGAATGCCAGGCGCAACTGACAGTTGCTGAAGAAAAAGTGAAGCTCCTGCTTTCGGTCGACGCCGACGGAAAAGCGGTTACGCGCGACTTTGATCCCGATGACGACGGTGGAGAAACATGACGATTGAAAAGCTGACACTTGAAAGCAAAATGGAGACCGCCGCGGCAGAGGTGGCGACACTTCTTGATCGCGTTTTTCAACCTGATTCTGAGCGTGCCGACGGTTGGCGCAAACTCAACGAATCGATGCGCTACTCACTACTTCAAGAGGGCGCGAAAAGATTTCGACCTGCATTGGCGCTCCTGACGGCGGATGCGTTGGGTGTCGACCGCTCGATCGCCTTGCCATTTGCAGCTGCGGTTGAATGCATTCACACGTATTCCTTGATTCACGACGATCTACCCGCAATGGACAACGATGATTTTCGTCGTGGAAAGCCGACCAATCACAAAAAGTTCGATGAGGCGACGGCGATCCTTGCTGGTGACGCTTTGTTGACGGACGCCTTTGGAATTGTCGCAGACGCGTATGTCGAAACGCCAGAAGCGGCGGTGCGTGCGATCACTGAACTTTCAAAAGCAGCTGGTTCGCAAGGAATGGTCGGCGGTCAGGCGATCGACATGGCGGCCAAGAAGGCAGCATTCGATATCGAAGACTTGCGTCTTCTGCATCTTTTAAAAACCGGCGCCTTGATTCGAGTGGCTGCTGTCGGTTCAGCGATTGTTTCCGGTGCGGATGAAGATCAGATCGAAGATCTTTCAGATTACTCTTCGTCCCTCGGCTTAGCTTTCCAAGTTGCCGACGACATTTTGGACTATTCCCAAGAGCGGCCAGAAACTGGAAGCTATTGCGCGCTTCTTGGTCCAGAAAAAACAAAGGAACTCCTCGACGAGCTAACAGAGGAAGCGCTTGAAGCCATCATCGATTG
>JAXMMN010000009.1:0-2645 GCA_034366485.1 Bdellovibrionales bacterium | reverse complement strand
GTTAGCAAACAAACGCCCAGGCTGAAAAGTCTGAGCGTTTTTTTTTGCTGAAGTTGTTTACTGCAGTTGATGGTTTAAGCCGGGTTCAGCCCACGAAAAATAAAGAACACAGCACCGATCAAGCAAAGTGCCGCCCACAGGTAATCTAGTTTCAATGGTTCCTTCATGTAGAACGAAAGAAACCCAACAAAAACTGAGAGCGAAACTACTTCTTGAATAATCCGAAGCTGCGCGACTGAAAAAGTGGTCGCACCAATACGGTTCGCTGGAACTTGAAGACAATACTCAAAGAAAGCGATTCCCCAGCTAATCATCACGACAAACCAAAGCGGTTTTGCGGCCATGGATTTCAAATGGCCGTACCACGCAAAGGTCATAAAAATATTAGAACCGATTAAGAGCCCAATCGCCGTAAGCGCTGTCTTCGTCTCCATTTTACTAGCGACCGCCGGCGGCCGCTTCACCGCGCGGATCAGCGGCGGCCTCCAGAAGCCCTTCGCTATTCATTTTCACTAGATACGTTTTTGCAATCCATGCTTCCTGCGTCGCATGCCCAAAGCCCTTCAGCTTTGTTGTCACATCTGGTGAAAACTTTCGCGCATCATAAAACAAAGTGTCCGGAAGAAATTGATGGTGCACACGTGGGAGGTGAACGGCCTCTTCGGCATCCAAGTTTTGTGCAAGCGAGCGGATCAAAACTTGAAACACGGCGCTTGGAATTCTCGGACCGCCGGGGGCGCCAACAGCCGCGACAAAGCGCCCATCTTTTTCCACGATGGTAGGGCTCATAGAAGAAAGCGGCCGTTTGCCGGGACCCACGGCATTGGCCTCGCCTTGAATCAAACCGTACTGATTGGGCTGTCCGGGCTGAGTCGCGAAATCATCCATTTCATCATTCATCGCGATGCCGTACTTTCCACTCACCATGCCGCTTCCGTAGCTTCCGTTGAGTGTCACCGTAAACGAAACTGCATTTCCATTTTTGTCGGCAATCGAAAAGTGAGTCGTTTCTGTTTTCTCCTTGTTTGTCACCGGCGCCATCGCCTCTTTTAGGTCGGGTGACTTCGAGTTCTTTACTTCGATGGCGTCTTCTTTTTGGAAGAGTTTTGCGAGGCGGTCCAAGCGATCCGGAGCAAGCAATCGAGCGGTCAGATCCGACATCGAAGCTGTTTCCATCGGGTCACCCATCTGGCCGCGCGGTGCAAAGGCAAGCTTAAGTGCTTCGCCCCACACATGGGCTTCTTGCGAAGAGAGCGATGGAGAAACACCGTGTTTCGCCTCTATGCGATCAACCAGTTCAAGAGCTTGCGCGATGATAAGGCCGCCGCTGGAAGGTGGTGGCATCAATGAAAGCTCATAGCCACGCCACGTGCGGCGCAAGGGCTGTCGCCAAACAGTGCGATAAGCTTTCATGTCTTCGAGGGAAATTATTCCGCCGGTTTGGCCAATGACATCCACAATATCTTTTGCGATCGGGCCTTCATAAAATGCCTTCGGGCCTTGGTCTCGCAAAAGCTTCAATCCGTTTGCCAGCAGGGGCTGTTTAAGCGTGTCGCCCGCTACGAGCGGTTCGAAGCGTTCGCGTGGTGGCTTCATTTTGTCGAGGACAGTTCGACCGAAAATCTTTTTTCCAAAACCATTGAACGCGTCGAACTGACTCTTAGTTTGTGAGGCCCACTCGCCACTCACCGGAAATCCTTTTTCCGCCAAACGTAGGGCCGGTCCAAAAAGTTTTTTCCACGGAAGTTTTCCATGTTTTTTATGAAGTTCAAAAAGTCCTGCCGGTACTCCGGGTACTCCTGAGGCAAGTCCTCCGTCGGTCGCCGCCTTTGCCTCGCGACCGGCAAACAGATCTCGTCCTGCTTTCATCGGCGCCACTTCGCGAAAGTCGAGAACTTCGACGGTCGCTGCGGCGTCCGAGTTTTGTTTGCGAATCACGGCGAAGCCGCCACCGCCTAGCGACGCGTAGTAGGGGTGGGTAACAGCCATCGATAAAGCAACCGCAACGGCTTGATCAAAGAGGTTTCCCCCGAGACTTGAAATTTCAGCCGCCACTGGGGCGGCATAAGGAGAGGGGCTTGCAACTGCAAACTCCTGGGACTTATGGGGAAGACTGTTGGCCTCAGACGGAAGCAACAACGAAAGCGTAGAGGAAACGAGAAACACCAGGGTGATCAAGACGCTTGAAATGGCCACTTTTCCGGTCATTTTGGCGGCCTTTCGAGCTGGGGCTATCATTCTTTTTTTCATGCTGATCCTCCGTTGGTATCAAGTCTTAAGACGACTAGTGGAACCCCAATAGATTTTAGATTCAAGCGATTGCAACCCATGTCGAGTCATTGATAGGGTCACGCCGAAATGGAATCTAAAGCTCGCATACGTCGGCCACGTTTGGTCGAAACAAAATCACTGCCCAACCCCACCGAGTACGTTCTTGCTCTGACAGGGGAGTACCGTGACTGGGCTTACGATGAGGAGCGAGCCAAAGAAAACCGTGGCGTCTGGCGAAAGCTTTTCGGCGCGCGTTCTCCCGAAGTCTCAAATGAAACGCCAATGGATCTTGAAATCGGCACCGGCAATGGTTACTTCTTTGCTCACCGTGCAATCACTTGCCCTGATCGTCTTTTGGTCGGGATGGAATTAAA
>JAXMMN010000008.1:0-3674 GCA_034366485.1 Bdellovibrionales bacterium | reverse complement strand
TCTTCCGAACCATAAGCGAAAATCGGGTACATAACGAGTGACCCTTGAACCGAGCAAAACGACCGAATTCCAGAGTCGCCGCGTTCAAGTTCTTGCGTCATAAGGCCATAAGCAACGTGTCCGAGACCGGCGCAGCCGTAGCCTTGGATCGTTGAACCAAGCAGTCCCATTTCTCCGAATTGAGGGATGAGCTCCATCGGAAAGCGTTCTTCGCGGTGGCACTGAATCAAGAGCGGTTCGACTTTCTCTGTGACAAAGTCGCGCACACTTTGGCGAACCATCAGTTCATCTTCGGTCAGAAGACTGTCCGAGTTCATGTAGTTGAGTGATTCGTATGCGGCCATTGGGACCTCCGGTTATACCGTTCAAACACAGTTCAAAACCCGTTTGCATGACACAAACGCCTTGGGTAGGCTTAACAACGCATCAGCCTTAGCCCTCAGTCTATAAGAAAATACCTTAGGAAATGAAATGTTTAACCGAGCCGAAGTCGTTGATCAAAACTTTTCTAGATTCGTGCGAGACGGCAATCTCCCCGTAACTAGGTCGGAAACATCAAATTCACTTAGACCTGCGGAATTTATGGATCTTTTTGAGTCGCAGATGATGAGCCGGCATCTCGACCTCATTGCCCGAGTTTTGAAAAATAAAAACCTCTGCTCCTACACCATTGGGTCCTCAGGTCATGAGGGGAACGTCGCCCTCGGAAAGGCCTTTCGGCTGACCGACATGGCTTTTTTGCATTACCGAAGCGGTGGCTTCATGATTCAGCGTTCTAAACAGCTTCCCGGTGCCACACCGCTCTACGATATGATGCTGTCGTTTTTTGCATCGACCGACGAACCAATCGCCGGGGGGCGCCACAAGGTTTTCGGAAGCCTTCCGCTTCTTGTACCCCCTCAAACTAGCACAATTGCCTCACATCTGCCGAAAGCGGTAGGTGCCGCATTGTCGATCCAACGGGCTCACGCCCTGGGAATTGAATCGGTTATGCCTGCGGATGCGGTCGTTTCGTGTTCTTTTGGCGATGCCTCGGCCAACCACTCGACGGCAGTTGGAGCCATCAATATGGCTTCTTGGGTGTCGTACCAGAATTTGCCCGTCCCCTTGATCTTTGTCTGCGAAGACAACGGCATCGGAATTTCGGTCCAAACACCAGGAAACTGGATTGAAAGTAGCTTCGGCAATCGACCCGGCATCAAATACATCCACGCCGACGGCTTGAATCTTTTTGATGTGTATAAGAAAGCGCAAGAAGCGTCCGAGTACGCGCGAACAAGACGGCGTCCTGTTTTCTTTCATGTCGATACAGTTCGGCTGATGGGACACGCGGGATCGGACATGGAAAATACCTACCGATCGTTTTCACAAATTGAGGCGGTCGAGTTTCAAGATCCACTCCTTCATTCAGCTCGGCTTGCGGTCGAAAATGGTTTTGCGACGCAAACTCAAATTGTCGACATGTACGAAACGATTCGCGAACAAGTCCGTGCGGTTTCTGAAAGTGCCATCAAACGTCCGCAGCTTTCCAAACCGGAAGAAGTGCGCTCAACCATCACTGCATGCACTGCAAAGCGCACAGCGCCCGCTTTACCATCGGAAGAGGATCGAAAGTCCGCTTTTGGAAATTCAGATTGGGAAAAAGCGAAGACGCCGCTTCACATGGCTAAACTTATAAACCTTGGCCTTCACGATATCCTTTTGCGCTACAAGAACACGGTCGTCTTTGGCGAGGACGTCGCGCAAAAAGGTGGCGTTTACAATGTGACTGATTCTCTTCATAAAAAATTCGGCGCAAAACGCGTTTTCAACTCTTTGCTCGATGAACAATCGATCATTGGCACCGCGATTGGCATGGCTCACAACGGCTTTGTCCCGATTCCAGAGATTCAATTCCTCGCGTACGTCCATAATGCCGAAGACCAAATCCGTGGCGAAGCCGCCACGCTTGCTTTTTTCTCGCAAGGACAGTTTACGAATCCGATGGTTCTGCGTGTTGCTGGGCTCGCCTATCAAAAAGGATTCGGCGGACACTTTCACAACGACAATTCCCTTGCCGTCTTCCGCGACATCCCAGGCATCGTGATCGCGGTTCCATCGAATGGCGCGGACGCTGTCAAAATGATGAGGCGCTGTGTGCGCGAAGCCCACGAAAATGGCCGCGTGGTGATTTTCATTGAGCCGATCGCCCTCTACATGACACGCGATCTTGACGAAGACGGCGATAAACTTTGGTGCTCGGAATACCCTGAGGTCTCAGAGGAAATCGCCCTTGGCGAATTCGGCATTTACAAATCGCATAATGACTCGACAGCTGCCGACCTCACGATTTTGACCTATGGAAACGGAACTTACTATTCGCGGCAAGCGACCACCGTGCTTACTAAAAAACACGGTCAACGCGTGAAGGTTTTAGATCTTCGCTGGCTTTCCGACGTCAATGTCTCTGCAATTGCCAAAGAAATCGGGCTCTCGAAAAATGTTCTTGTCGTGGAAGAGTGCCGAAAAACTGGTTCTTTCAGCGAGTTTCTTGTTTCGGCAATGGTCGAACAGTTTACAGAGCTTGGCGTGCCCTTGCCAAAAATGAAGGTCGTCGCCGCCGATGACTGCTTCATTCCGCTCGGGAAAGCGTCGGCTGCGGGTTTACCCAAAAAAGAAGAAATTCTTACGGGTGCCTTGCAGCTACTGGGACTTCAGCCGCGAACAATGACCGAAAAGAGCGAGGGAGCCTCGTTATGAAAAAGAATCGCCTCGCCATCATTTGCCCAGGACGCGGGTCTTATACAAAAGAAACTCTTGGCTACTTGAACAAGTACCGACCAAGAATCAACGACTTCGTTGACGATCTCGATGCTCGTCGCAAATCGCGGGGTGAACCCACCATCACGGAACTTGATTCAGCGACCACGTTTTCACCTGGGGTCCACACGATAGGCGAAAACGCCTCGACCTTGATTTACGCTTGCTCGTACGCGGACTTTCAATCGATTGACCTCGAAAAAAACGAGATCGTGGCCGTCACTGGTAATTCCATGGGCTGGTACCTTGCACTTGCCTTTGGCGGAGCACTTAACTGGGCAGGCGCCTTTGACGTCATCAACACGATGGGGTCAATGATGAAAGAAAAAATCATAGGTGGCCAAATCATTTACCCCATCGTCAATGGCGATTGGATTAAGTCGAAAGAACTTTCAACGACAGTTGAAAAAGCCATTCAAGAAGCGCGCGCTCAAGGTGGAGAAGTTTACCCTTCCATTCATCTTGGCGGGTACGCTGTTATGGGTGGCGACGCTAAAGGCTTAAGTCTCATGATGAAGCTTCTTCCGAAAGTCGAAAACTATCCATTTCAGCTAGTGAATCACGCGGCTTTTCACACACCTCTTTTAAAGCAAACGTCAGAACGTGCTTTTGAAGTGCTCTCGCCTGACCTATTCCAAACTCCCTCAAAACCGCTGGTCGACGGACGTGGAAAAATTTGGCAACCGTACGCGACAGATCTTGAAGATCTTTATCACTACACGTTGGACACACAGGTGGTTGATACCTACGACTTCACTAAAGCGGTGACAGTCACGTTGAAAGAATTTGCTCCTGACAAACTTGTATTGCTTGGACCCGGCAATAGCCTTGGTGGATCCATCGGGCAAATCCTGGTCGAAAATAAGTGGCTTGGA
>JAXMMN010000007.1:0-1392 GCA_034366485.1 Bdellovibrionales bacterium | reverse complement strand
TGAGGACTTTAATGTAGAGGGAATGAATGCCATTCGTGTCGCTGGTAGCGGTGATGTGGTTTGGGTTCTGCTTGATCCTCGTCCAGAGGTATTTGCTCGTCCGTTGATCGAAGAAATTGTTCGACGGCGAGAGGTCGAAGCGTGAGCGAGAAAAAAGGGACGATCTACATTATTTCTGACGGAACTGGCGAGACCGCCGCGACCATGATTCGGGCAGCACTTGTTCAGTACCTGGACGCTGAAATAAACATTGTTCGTTCGAAGAATGTAAGAACCGAAACGCAAGTTGAAAGTGTGATTGCCGATGCATTCGAAAACCAAGGCATCATCATTCACACCGTCGTCAGTCCTCAATTGAAGCAAGTCATTCAAGAGCAATCTGCGTCCAAAGGCCTTTTGAGTGTTGATTTGATTGGTCCGCTTTTACAAACGTTGGACGAATACTTTGGTGGCCGCCCGGGCGCGAAAAGTGTCGGCATTTTGCGAATGGTCGATGATCGCTATTTCAAACGAATTGAGGCGATCGAGTACACTGTCAAACACGACGACGGAAAGTGTCTGACGGATTTAAATGACGCTGACATCATACTCGTTGGGATTTCAAGAACCTCGAAAACACCACTTTCGATTTTTTTAAGTCACAAGGGCTGGAAAGTCGCAAACATCCCGCTCGTCTTGAATTCAAAACTTCCCAAGGAAGTCTTCGAAGTCGATCAGCGGCGCATTGTTGGGCTTTTGATTGACACGAGTTCGCTGTCGCGAATTCGCCGCAATCGACTAGAGAAATTTGGTCAAGATCCTGGCGGCGAATACGCAAGACTGAGCTACATCGAAAAAGAAATTGAATACGCTCAAGATCTATTTCGACAAAATCGACGTTGGCCAGTATTCAACGTGACAGAGCGTGCGCTGGAAGAAACAGCCGCCGAAATTGTTCGCGTGATTTCTTCGCGCTTAGGTTTGCCTGACCGAATGAGCTTCTAAAAAGTTCCAATCGAGATATGCCAAGCTTCTGGGCTTTCGTAGCCATAAGGGTGCCAGTTTTTTCGGTTTAGCTTTTTTCCGTATTCAAGACCGGCAACAATTCCGCCGGGGAATTTGTACCGTAGGGCAACCCCAAACGAGTCGCGGTACGCATCCTCAAGATGGATTTGCGAAAGTAGGACTGCCCCGCCGTCGTAAAACAATGCGCCGTGAACTTCGCCGTAAACAGGAAATCGAATTTCCGCTTTTAGAAGGTAGTAATAGCTGTCCGTTGTGACGTAGAAATCGCGTAAATTCGCTTCCCCTAACTGTGTAAGATTCGGAACTCGCTCGAGATCAAGGGAGCTTCCAGTTGGTTGAAAACCCCTGAGTGTCGATCGACCACCAAGAAAAAAGGCCTCTTGGTCG
>JAXMMN010000006.1:0-5991 GCA_034366485.1 Bdellovibrionales bacterium | reverse complement strand
TTGCAAGACATGATCAACGATTCGTTGGAGCTCGTCTCTGCAGAGACAAAGCAAACCAAATTGGATCTGAGATCGCTCGCTGCGAAGTCTGTTTTTAGTGAAAAGCTTCTAACAGAACCTGTTTTAAAGATTGCCACTGATCGACACCTCTCCATCCATTTTGATATTGAGAATCAAAAGTTCATTGGCGACGAAAAAATTCTTAAGAATGTCATACGTCGCCTCACGCACAACGCGGTGAAGTTTGCTGACGCGAACAGTGAAATTGAAATCACTGGAAAAACGATCAGCGGTGGTCTTTATAGAATATCGATAGAAAACCTTGGGCCGGCCATTGACGAAAAGAAAATCCAAAACCTCTTTAAGCCCTTCACGTTAAACGAAAACACCTTGAATCATTCTGTCGGAACCGGCCTTGGCTTAAGTATTTGTAACGCGCTTTTAAAGCTACAGGACTCGAAGCTTGAACTCTTGTCGAAAGCTGGAAAAGTGACTGCGACATTCTCCATCGGAATTGATCCGGACTCTTTACAAAACTAGATTCTAAGAACGCTAAGTTCCGAACCGCGGACAGATCCCACTTCTCGCGCGAGTCTGAACCTACCTTCACGTTTCTTTCGCTTTTGCAGTCCCATTGAAGCCTCACGCTCCTACCACTTAGCGAGGCCAACCAATGGGCAATCACAAAAGACTCACGACCTATGAGGTTAACCGCTTCCTCCGATTCAACCGGCAGCGTCGTCTTCTCTATGCCCTACTTGTTGCTCTGTCATTTTTTGCCCTTGGCGTAAGCGCCGAAACCAATGAATCAACTCTTCAAATAGAACTCGGTAGTTCCGATTCAGACACCGCCATCATCGGTCTCGGCGAATCTCTCAGACTGGAAGTTCGAAAATCCTCCAAGATCCACATCAGCGACGGCGGAATTCTTCGGGCTCGATCGATCGGATCCAGTGTGATTCTTACGGGCAGACGGACCGGTCGAACATCGATGCGCTTTTTCGCACCCCAAAATAGCGACAGCCCCCAAGATCGAACCGTCTACGTGACCGAAAGAAAAGTCGCAGAGGCGGCCCGTCGATTTCATCGGTACTTAGCCACCCGCAGAGGTCTGAAACTTGACACGTCCGCCCTGCCCCAGGTCGTTGTGACTGGCGAGCTACTTCGATTAGAAGATTGGGAAAATCTCGTAGCGATTGCCAAAACTCATCGGATTGCTTGGCGCCTCGAGGCGAACACTTTTCCTCTGGTACGCAAAGATCTTCGGCAGGCCATCGATTCTGAACTAAGGAAGCTCGCCTGGCCGGGAGATTTTTTGAGAATTGACGAAGGCGGAATAAAATTGACCTCCGGTACAGAGGGGCCAAAGCATTCTGCAGGTCAACTTCTTGCCGTCACGTCACTAGGTCTTTCGCTAGAAACTTCTTCGACGTTGAATGAACTTGAACCAATGGTTCGAACTCAAATCGTTCTCGCAGAAATACGACGATCCAAACGGCAGCTTCTAGGCATTCGATGGCCACAGGAGCTAAGCGTCGGTGCGGCATCCTCGTTTGTGGTCTCAAGCGAATCATTGACTACAAAAATTGAAGCTCTAGAAAATTCGGGTGACGGTCGAATTCTTGCGATGCCGAATCTATTGTGTCGCTCTGGCGGCGAAGCAAAGTTTTTTGCTGGCGGCGAAATCCCTATAAAAATATCGACGCTTCGGACTTCTCAGGTGGAATGGAAGAAGTACGGAATCATGCTACACGTTCAGCCACGCGCAGATCGCCTAGGGCGACTCAAGTTCCAACTTAGTACAGAGATTTCATCTCTCGATGGCGCGAACAAAGTGGACACGGTTCCAGGCATTCTGACCAACAAAATTGACACGCAATTCAACCTCAAAGGAACGCAAACCGTTGTACTCTCCGGCCTCATAAAAAGGGAAGAATCTAAATCCGTTTCAGGCGTTGCACTTTTGAATTCGATTCCGATTCTTGGCCGACTTTTCGAAAGCCAGGACTTCAATCAGAATCTTACGGAGCTTCTCGTGTTCGTGACACCAGAAGTCTACTTTCCTAACGCCATAAGCGAGGGTGACAATGAGTTTAACTGAAGGAACGCTTTTTGACCTCGATTTGTTTCAGAGCGCGACAGCAACACTTCATGCCATTCAAGAAATTCCGAGCCTCAAGCACACTCCCGTCCTTGATCGAGTCAATCGCGATCGCGATGTGGCGCTTGAAACCTGTATAGAAAAGTCGACCGCGAAATTGAATAGCGTCGCAAAGCGGCGAGTTCTTGATGAGCTATTTGAATTCGGCCCTCTTCACTCTGTAATGACTGACGACCAAGTAACAGAAATTCTCATCCTATCTCCGGAAGTGATTTGGATCGAGCGCGATGGTCGATTGATTCCGCACGCTGACCGGTTTTTGAATGAAACAACATTTCGAAGTTTTGTGCATCGGTTGGCACGAGACGCTCGAACCAACACCGATGAAACGCAGCCCTTCGCAAATGGTCGCTGGAAAGACTTTCGCGTCCACGTCGCTGGCCTCCCGATTGTCAGCGATACGCCCAACATCACGCTGAGGCGAATTCGAAACAAAAAGTGGTCGTTGGATGAACTACAACAATTGGCCTGGGTCGATGGTGCGGGAAAAGAGTTGCTCGAAAAGATCGTTCACGAAAGGTCGAATGTCCTTGTTGTAGGCGCCACCGGCGCCGGCAAAACCTCGGCTCTTTCTGCATGCCTGAATGCTACAAATAGCGACGAACGAATTGTTCTGATCGAGGATACAGACGAAATTGCTTTACCCAACACGATCAGCACGAAACTTCTATCTAAGTCTGCGAGAGTTGCCGGCGACACGGAGTTTGGGCTGGGGGATCTCTTAAAGCACAGTCTTCGAATGCGTCCTGATCGAATCGTCATGGGCGAAGTTCGTGGCGGAGAAGCAAAAGACCTACTGATGGCTTTTGCGACGGGGCATCGCGGCTGCTGGGGAACGCTCCATGCCGCATCTCCACGGGAAGCGTTGCTACGTTTGGAAATGCTTGTCCAAATGGGAGCACCCCAGTGGACGACTCACACCGTACGTTCACTCATACATTCGAGTATCGACTTCATCGTCGTCGCCGAAAAAGATGCAAATGGAAAAAGGCGACTGGGAAGTGTTCACCAAGTCGCCTCTCTTGAAGATGTCGGTTTCTGCTTCTCCACGCTTTATCGGCATGGAAGCAACCTCACCTATGCACGGACGTCCACAAAACTGCCTCTCGGATAAAGGCCAGCAGGCGCTTCGGAAGCCACTGGCTCATTCGACTCCGCCAGAGCTACTTCTGGCGTGAGATCCGAAAAATCACTTGTCACGGATTCAATGACAGAATCAATACCAGTATCAAAGCCTGCGGGTGCGGAGGCCTTTGCGGCCATCATTGCAGGGGGCAAACCACTAAGACCGCCGACGCCGTCGGAAGCCGTATTCATTTCTTTCACTGCGTTGGCCTTTCGATTGATAAAAAAGCTCTCAGAAATCTCACGAGCCATGGCGGCTTGATTGAGATCTTTTGATTTCCAATCCAGTCGATCCTGGTTGATTTTTGCTGCGCGTGCAGCTGTCTCACCAATTTTGGCATCTCGTAAAGAAGAAACGCCCTCTGGTCGACCGAAGCTAGGTGTACCTGGTCGAATGGGTGCTGCGTCCCGCATATCAACGGACGACACACGCGAAGAACTTGGCAAAATTCCGCTGATCTTTTCCATACCAACCTCCTGTCGGTGCACACCAATCGCTCTAGCGTGCGCGAGCCACATCATGTGACTCGTGCACTCCTATCGGCTCATCCTGAGACAAAGCTGCGGCCAGAGTGGCAAAACTGGAAGTTGGTCGGGTGCGGTCTCCCGGTCCTAGACCAAAGAAACTGATGGGCCACTACAACTTTAAAGAAACTCGATCCAAAATTACGTAGGTATGTCTACAAAACGAGTGTCTGCGTCCGGCAACTTCTTAATCGCTTTTACTTTCATTCTTTGCGCCGCGACTTTTTGGTCGGCGCAAACGTCAGCATCCATTTCATTCTCTGGCGCTTCGAATGTGACCATGAAGGGCGCGATCGCAGACTCAACACCTCTAGAATGTCGGAAGGCAATAGAAAGCGCTTTGGGCAAATTGGGCATTCACCGGTGGACATGGAAACCTGCACCTAAAATCGGCGCAGTCCAAATGTGGTCCGCGTTTGATTTGAAAACTTTGAACTGGCTTCAGATTCAGGCAACCACCAACGGCTCAAAGCTTAAGTCGACAAGAATTCTCCACTCGAACGAAAGCGCGGCTGGCGTCATTCAGGTCGCAGACCAAGGCAAATGCGATCCCCAATTGAACGCGTCTCTTGATTCACTTTTCGACATTCTCAACAATCAGCCTCCAGTTGGAAATGTGAACACGCTTTTCTATAGCTACTCGGCGGCGATGCCCCTTTCAATTGAAGGACTCTCCTCTATTCTTGAAATAGCGGAGAAGAAAAAGTTCGAAATCGTGTTTCTCGCCGATCGCAACATGCCCGCCGAGGAGCAACGTAAAGTGCAAAACGAGATTCTTCGAGATCATGTAGATCAAGTGGCGAAAGTTCCGATCAGTTGGAAAACACTTGAGCACCCTGGCTATATGTACCGTGGCCTTGACCGGCAGTTTCCTTCCATCCTGGCATCGATCGATGGTCGTCTGCAAAGTGACGCCTACGCAGGGCACAAACCAAAAGAGGTTTGGATGAAGTGGTTGTCGGCTTCTTTGTCGGAAGCGAAAGGACGAAAATGAATCTTCAGCAGGCAGATACGCCAAAATGGAAATTTGTTTTGATCGCGCTCGGATTTCAATTGCTCGTCGGAGGAAGCCCGATCGCATTGGTCGAAACCGCAGCCGCGATGGCATTGCCAGAAGATCTTGAGCTCGAGCGTTCATGTTTACTCGAGCAACCTCATACCGAACGACATTTGCTAAGTGGAACAGAGGGATACTTCTCTCAACCTCTTGGCAATGACCGCGTGATGATGAACGGGCGCTGGGCAAGTCGCATCACCGTGAATGAAACACGAGCTAAAATCTACAACTTGAAGACTCGGCGAACGACTGAAATCACTCGCGGGATTGATCCGTATCCGACTCTCGATGGAAAATACTACGTGCACCCTGTGCCGGTTCGTTTTTTTAAAGTCAAAGACCTCGAGCGAGGCGACAAGGACGCAAAACCAGTCGCGGAGTTTAAAGATCACACCGGTTGGTATCAATCCGTCGGACAACTTTCTAATTCAAACGGAGAAACCATTTACCGCGTTCTGACCGGCGAAGGCCAAGGAGTCATAAATGACTATCGCGAAAAAGATGGGAAAATTGTAGCCACAGGGAAGCCGACTAAGCTCTGCAATAACTTAATCAATCGCGGTGACCTTGATTGGGCGTTACCAATGATGTCGCGCGATGGGCGACGGTTTGCAACCATCAGTCCAGTAACAAAGACGACATTGGTGTTCGAAATTTCAATGCCCGGCGGGCACTGCCGACAAATCGCGGATCTCGGTTTTGGAACGAGCAAAGTTTCGTTTTCTTACGACGGAACAATGGTGACCTTCCCGGCACACATCGCTGGAATGAAAAATCGCTCAGCTTTAGTATTTGATCTGCATTCGGGAACTTACGAGCCGGTTCTTCCACCAAGCGAAAGTGTTGATGCCTACTTCTCGACATTTTTACCAGACGGAAGCATCGGCGTCCTTTCCTTCAAAAAAGACTTTATGTCCCGGACATCAAGAAACGCGCTAGGGCCCGAAGTATCATCAATGGGCGACGGTTTGCCGGTACTGGAGGTGGAACGGGATTTCCACAAACGTGTTCCTGCGACTGAATCCCAAACAAAGTTTGCGATCGAGATGATCTTAAACTGTCCTAACTATTCAACCGTGCATCCCGACTGGATTAGTCGCTTTCTCTTTCGAGAGAAATGTGA
>JAXMMN010000005.1:0-2390 GCA_034366485.1 Bdellovibrionales bacterium | reverse complement strand
TTTTTTTTGAGCCCAGTACGCGCACACGAATGAGTTTTCAAATGGCCGCCTACAGACTTGGGTATGAAGTTCTGACGATGGAACTATCAGCGGGTTCATCCCTTTCGAAAGGCGAAACGCTGACAGACACGGTTCTAAACTTCGCGGCGATGAAGCCCGACGTACTGGTTGTCCGCTACGGCAACTCTCAAGAGCTCGATCAGCTGCTTCCGACACTTGAAATCCCTGTCATCAATGCTGGCAGCGGAACACTTGCGCATCCCACCCAAGGTTTGCTCGATGCGTACACTCTTCGCTCGGAATGGGGCGATCTTCATGGCAAGAAGGTTTTGATCTTTGGCGATGTTCTGCACAGCCGAGTCGCGCGATCTAATTTTGATGTATTGACCAAACTTGGTGCTGTGGTTGGTGTCACTGGCCCTGAGCGCATGATGCCGCAAGCAGCGATGAGAGAATCACTTCATCGCGACTTCGGGATGCGTTTTTTTGATAGCCTGGATGAAGGACTTCCTTGGGCGGACGCAACGATGGGTCTACGTGTGCAGCTGGAGCGACACGAAGCCAGAGAACTCGATCTCGAGTTTTCCAGCGATTATCACGAACGCTATGGCTTAACGGAAAAGCGCTTGGACGAATTGAAACCCGGCGCATTGATTCTTCATCCCGGTCCGATCAATCACGGCGTCGAATTTTGCGAAACAGTCGTTCGCGATGGACGCAGTCGGGTACTTTCTCAGGTAACAAATGGTGTGACGGTGCGAGCGGCATTGCTTGCAATGGTTTTGGGCGATGAAGTCGAGAGGAATTTAAAAGTATGAGTCGCGGATATTTAGTGCTCGAAACAGGTGAAGTCTACGAAGGCCAATTTCGCGGTGGTGAAGCGCGGGCCGGCGAAGTCGTGTTCAACACGTCGCACTCTGGGTACGAAGAAATTGCGACCGACCCGTCTTACTACGGCCAGATCATGGTCATGACGGCCCCCATGCAGGGGAACTACCCAACGGATGCAGCGGTTTGGGAGTCTCGCAAGATGTGGATCGAAGGTTTCATCAGCGTAGAAATTCAAGAGTCCGAACGCGATGGCTCTTGGAGAAGACAGCTCGCAGAAGCCGGGATTCCCATTCTCAGCGATCTCGACACTCGTGAAATCGTTATGCGTCTGCGCGATCGGGGCACTCCTTGGGGTGCAATCGTAAAAGCTGAAAATCCAGATCTCGCACGGGCAATCGCTAAGCCTTTGATTGAAAGCAAAAAGAAAATCGATACAGATTGGGTCTATGCAGTTTCGCGGAAAACTGTAGAAAAGCGCGCGGGTTTAAAACCCGGCGGTCCACGAATTGCGATGCTAGATTACGGTGCAAAAGAAAACATCATTCGTGAACTCTGCGCTCGTGCTTCAGAAGTTGCTGTTTTTCCTTCGCGCGCAACTGCGGCCGAAATTCGCCAGTGGAATCCAGACGGCATTATGCTTTCAAACGGTCCTGGGGACCCAAGTGCCGTGATCGGCGCGACTGAGACCATCAAGGACCTCTTGGGCTGGAAGCCCATCTTTGGAATTTGTATGGGACATCAAATTCTTTCTCGGGCTTTGGGGGCACAGACTTATAAGCTTCCGTTCGGCCATCGTGGAAGCAACCATCCGGTCAAAGATGATTTACTGGGCTCGGTATATGTCACATCTCAAAACCATGGTTACGCCGTCGATGCGAAGACTTTGCCCGCCGATGTGCGCGTGACCCATGTGAATTTAAATGACGGATCTGTTGAAGGCGTCGAATGTTCGAGCAAAATCTGCTTCAGCGTTCAGTACCATCCGGAAAGTCACCCCGGCCCACATGAAGCCGTTAAGCTTTTTGACTACTTTGTTGAAAGGATTCAAAAGTGAGTTCAGTTGAATTTGAATCCAATTTACAGCCAGAGATCGTGGACTTCGAACCATTGATCGATCGCTTGATCATTCACTTTACGGGCGAGTCGTGGCGTGCCGAAGTTGCGACGGCAAAAAAAGATTTTTTCCAAGATGCGGGCATCATGGATGAAAAAATGGACCATTTCGAAATGCGCATGACGCAGTTTCTTGATTGGTACCTGTTTACTCGGCGCTTAGCGGGAAGACTTGTAACTCCCGCGCAATACGCGCTTGAAATTGACGACTTTGCTATGACGGCTCAAGAACGAGTTTACTTCGAGTGTCTCTCTGAAACTCGCCATGGCTTGTTTGAGTATCTTCGCCTGCGGGGCAAGGACATCGCTGTTCGCGATCTTTTTATTGATAAGGAAGTCACAATTCGCGAGTCGCAAGTGAACATTGGCTTCACTCGAGAAGAGGTTTTCGACGCGCGATTGATTCCGTTTGGGGAAGATTTTATTTTTGCGCGCGCGTTTTGCTT
>JAXMMN010000004.1:0-3434 GCA_034366485.1 Bdellovibrionales bacterium | reverse complement strand
TGAAGAAAGAATTCCTACAACGCTCAGACTTGATTCATGCAACTGAACCCGTTCGAGCTTTCTTAAATCAATTAAAGCTTCTCAAAGATCGAATACCAGCGGAGAAATCAAACGAAGAGTCACTGGAAACTTCCTGGCAGATGACCGTCGATGAAATTCTGTTTGGTAAAAAGTCATTTCAAGAGTTTTTCGAACCTGAGGGAGCAGAAAAGCTTGCGGAGATTTGGGAAAGAAACTTTTCAAGGATCGAGCCCGCCATCGCGAGCGAAATCGCGCGTCTTGCTCCAGACTACTTTACAGCACCGACAGGTAATCGATTTCGAATTCACTATCCTCCGGATCGCACACCGTATGTCGAAGTGCGCCTTCAAGAGCTCTTTGGCATCAAAGAGAATCCCAAAGTGGGTGGCCAGCCGCTCACCTTTCATTTGCTTGGACCTAACTATCGACCTGTTCAAGTGACGTCCGATCTCGTCGGTTTCTGGAAAGGCTCATATTTCGATGTAAAAAAGGAGCTGCGCGCGCGGTACCCCAAACACTCTTGGCCAGATGACCCAATGCAAGCCGTTGCCGTCGCAAAAGGACGTCCGCAAAAGAACCGCTGAAAGTAGTCTTTCAGCGCTATTGCGCTGGAGATTCACCCTCGATAGCCATTGCAAGCTGCACGCAACGGTCTTCCAGCCGATCGCACTCGAGAAGCGCTTGCTGAATCTCGGAGTCCAGCACCATCAATGATGAAATCGCGTTGATTTTTTGTTCCGGTGTTTCAAGCTGTGCCATGAATTTTTCACGGTCCTCGGCACTTGCGACATGGGAAATCAGCCAGCGACCAAGGTCTTTTTGAAGGCGATGAAATAGAAAAAGATAGGGATCGGAAAGATGCAAATCTTCCTTCACCCAACGAGCCTCCGCCCGCAAGTAAGGTTTGTCCATATTCGGCTGGGGCTCGTGCAAAATTCTTTCGAAGCGCACCTTACCGGCCGCAATCAAAATGATGAGCATAGTCCCATCCGGACGACGCTCGATCAACTGAACCTTTCCTACTCCCGCAATCGACCGCAGATGCCCAAGGACACCAACCCCTTGCGCTTTCGCAGCAGAAGGTTCTGAGTAAGCTAGGGCGATCAGTCCGTCGTTGCGTAACGCGTCCTCCACCATTTCTATGTAGCGCGCCTCAAAAATATTGAGCGGCTTGGTCGTGCCTGGAAAAAACGTCATGCGCGTCAGTGGAAACACCGCAACTTCGACAAGATCATTTCCAGAGGCCAGTTGATCACCCATCAGACCGTATTAGATCATGGACACCACTGCTTGTCAGGCGAACCTTAACGGTTTACAAACCGAAGCAGATGTCGGACCCAAAGAGTTCTGCAAATTCTAAACAAATCGCAATTGCAGCCGATTGGCTGCAACGCGGGCGAACAGTTGCCATGCCGACAGAGACTGTTTACGGCCTTGCCGCTTCGATCGAAAGCACTCAGGGGATCGAAGGGATCTTTAGAATCAAACGACGTCCGAGCTTTGATCCACTCATTGTTCACATTCATGATCTTTCACAAGTTGCAGGGCTGGCGCGTGCTTGGCCGAGAACCGCAGAACTTCTCGCCGCTCGGTTTTGGCCAGGCCCATTGACCATTGTCGTTCCGAAACAACCACAAGTGAATCCAATGATCACTTCCGGCCTCGACACCGTCGGCATTCGAATGCCTCGGCACCCGGTCGCACTTGAACTTCTGAAATCGACCGGCGTTCCGCTTGCGGCACCGAGTGCCAATCTTTTCGGAAAAACCTCGCCGACGTCGGCCGATCATGTGCGGTCGGAATTCCCTGAGGCCATTGCCAAACAGGAAATGTTGGTGCTTGAAGGCGGAGAATCAGAAGTCGGCGTGGAATCCACGGTCGTCAGTTGCGACGACAACTGTATTACGATCTTAAGACCGGGTGGCGTGACTCGTTTTGAACTTGAAAAAGCGGTTCGCGAAAGCGGACTGAGCGGCATCAAAGTCGAATCAGCGAGTGACAATAATAAACAGCAAAGCCCTGGTCATACGGAACATCACTATATGCCTGCACAACCACTTACGGTGTTCTGGGGCACAGCCAACGAAATTAGCGAACACAAAAGAGATGCCACCGGCTATTCAGAAATCACACTGCCTCAGGACGGCGTGCTCGCCGCGCGGAAGCTCTACGCGGCCTTACGTGAAGCGGACAAGACCTCATCAGAGCGAGGTTTAATTCTATATCGTGAAGTTTCCAACCGCGACGCGATGGATCTGTGGCTTGCCATCGACGATCGACTCAAACGAGCTGCCCGTCACCACTTGGGGAAGACTCCTTGGAGCTAGCGCTCGATGGCGATGCGGCCCAAGGTGCCGACTGTGCGACCGTGAAGGGATGCCTAATCGTTGCACGATAGCGGCTGTTCGCAGGCTTCTCTGTGAGGATCCGAAACTCTAGCGACGTTCGGCTTCCAACTCCCAATCGTGCAACGCGGTCAAATCTTCCGCCGCGCGCTTCAACCTCACGCTTTAATTTCTGAAGCCCATATTGATCATCCAGGCTTCTCGTCTGAATGCCGCGACCGTTGTCTTCGACAGCAATTTCAATCACTCGAAACCCATGGCGCATCGACAATCGAATAACTCCCTCGCGACGAAGGGCACCCGTTTCCGGGAGAGACTCGTAAGCGAGCTGCAGACAATTCCACAATCCTGCCCGCAACTGTTCAATGTCCACTGCGATTTCAGACTTTTCATCAAAACCGGCGACCGGCGGAAAAAACACGAACCTAATGGGACCCGCAATTTTCCCGAGGGCACGGCCTTGAATCTGAAATTCACTAAAAATGTGACGAACTTCAGCAATCAGATTTTCAAAACTCAACGAAGGCTGCACGACAGATTTTAAACCTTCACCGGGAGCGAGGTCACTGGATCCAAGAACGCCAGCTCCCATGCTACTTCCAACAGACGCCACGGTTCCCAGCAAGGTCTCGCGCAAACTGAGGAGCGCCTCTGCTTCTGATTGCACACGACCGTGCAAATTTTGAGAAACTTCCGCCAAGGACTTCAAGCGCGAGACGACCCGATTCGAATCCGCCCTCGAACTTCTCACCATCATGATCAAAGCCGCGACTGGAAAACTAAAAATAAAGCTCAAGGCAGAGGAATTTGAAAGGACCTGACTTGGTCCAAGGTCCAATTCGCGAAGTCCGAGATAAAGACCCGCGATGGGAAGTTGCGCAAAAAACATCCAGCGACCTTGAAAAACCAGACTGAACGCCACGACACTTACGGCGATCAAAACCCTGCGTTCTTCAAAGTTAAAACCCAATTTCGGGTTCAAGGTCACTAGTACCAGCGCTCCTAGCCAAACGCTTAGACTCCCCACTGGCAGCCACTTGGGCCTATGGCCGCCGCCAGAAATGCCAG
>JAXMMN010000003.1:0-3198 GCA_034366485.1 Bdellovibrionales bacterium | reverse complement strand
AGTTCGGCAGATTCGAACTTAAACATTTTGTCTGTTGCGGTAAGTACAATTTCAATCGTCTGCCCTTCTTTCGCTTCGATAAGAAGAGGCGAACAACTCCCATCCGTTTGACCAGCAACATCTACTGTCATGTCAGGTATTCGAACCAGATCGATGACGCGCTCTTTTTGCCACTGCTTGGCAATGTCGAACGCCGTCTGACCTTTCTTGTTTTTTAGTCGACGGTCGGGACGCGCAAGCAGAATGTCTTTAACTGTCCAATCATCACCGTTCGCCGTCGCCCACATTAAAGGCGTCATTCCGTTGCTATCTTGAAAATCGAAATTAGCTTCGGCTGCGATGAACGAATCGTAGACGTCACGTACCTCAAGTCTTGCGGCTTTCAGAAGCGCAGTTTCCTTCTTTGCTGGGTCCACGATGTCGACAAATGCACCGGCCGAAATAAGCGTGTCCACGATTTGGGGAAGGTTCGTTATCAAGTGCGGCGCAGACGTCATATTTCGGCCGCAGTATCCATCAATAGTGTACAGCAAGGGCGTGCAACCGTATTTATCTGTGAAATTAACCTCAGCTCCACATGCCAACTGGTAATTCACCGCTCGTAGCGTCTGATAAGATCGACCTTCGCGAAGAACTGAAATCAACTCTTCGCTCGGATTTTTCCCGCAAGACGGCGCGGTCGGGATCACACCAGTTATCTTGCATTCGAGCTCAGCGCCGGAAAAATATAAGCCGTGCGTGAAAGCGTTCCGTTTAACGGTCCCCTGCTCAATCAAGAAATCGAGATACGACATTCCGCCCGAGTCTGAATAACGCAAAGTGTTCGGCGCCGGATAATAAACAGTCGTCAGTTTCAATCCGTGAGTAACCGATCCGTGAGGACCGATGAACCGAATATCACCCTTTTGTTTCTGGGGGAGAACTGTCAGTACGACTTGAGTCTTCTGACTCGAATCGGTGTATCCCGTGCACGAAACAGTCTCAGCCTTCGCGGCCACTGTGGCGGTCAAAATCGCTCCAAATATCAAAACAATTAATTTCATGTTCCCCCCGGATACCACTAATTCGCTCCGTTACTTATCCACTCTCTAATAACTTTAATTTGTTCCGGCGCGAGCGCCGAATAGCCTTCTTCGGCCGGAGGCATTCGTTTGTTGTCCGTGCGCTCAAGTGCGATCAATAGTCCCGATTCATCGACATTAACGAGATCAATCAGTACGAGTGGCGAATCCAAAAGCGACTGACGATCTAATAGTATCTGCTTTCCAGTTCCAGTCGGATTATGGCACGCCATACACAAGGGCTCGAACACATGCTGCCGAATTGAGTCGTAGGTCGCAATGAACGGATCGACTGTCGGCGGCGGCTGCGGGCTGTTCAAAGGTGCGCCAGCGCGCAGCCAATTTCCCAGCCACCTTCGCTCGTCGTCTTTCAGCTGACCACGCTTCGGCATTGTTTGCTCAATAAAGACGGTTCTATCAATCGCGGCCAGTTGTGAAAACACACTCTCGTAAGTTTCAAGATTTACCTTTTCACCGGAGCGATGACAGCTCACGCACCTCGGCTGAAGCACTCGCGAGTTAATGAACGGATAGTTCATCATGGTCGCCCTTTCTTCTGCCGACAGCTCTCCGAGACTTCGAGCGCCAGCGTCCCCGGTGCTCTTTAGCACCGAGTAATTGCAGGAACTCAAACCGCCGAGGACGGCCGCCGAGATGAAAGTGCGAACTAAGAAACGCACCTTAGCTCTTAAGGCACAATGGCTGTTGAATTAAGAGACCCGTCGAGATTGACGTACACATTAAGTATCTGTGTCTGCGCTGAAGAACGAACTTGCAAAACCGCTACATCTTTACCGGATAGCGAACCTTTGACGAGATCGAGACTCGAGAAGTCTTTGAAGTACGGGGCAATCGTCGCGTCGGTGCCATTGTCCAAGACAAAGTGCATTCCATTTTCAACCAGTTCCCCAGCATTCTTTGGCGCCCAACCCGCGTCCGGTCCAGCGACTCCACCTGTCGAAGCCTTGAAAGATAGCGGTTTGCCGCCCTTATCGAATTGCAACTCGAGTTGAATTGCCTGACCTGAGGTTGGCTGTGTCTGCGATGAAAGCGTTTTGAATGCCACTGGCGCGGGACCAGACACTTCGGTGACCTCGATTTTTGTCAGCCGCTTTACAAACGATCCATCGATTTTCCCAAGTGCAACTAGGCGATCGATTCGGTGCGCGGAAAGTTCCGCAATCTTAGCCTTGGAAACCGATTGAGCCAAAGCGACCTGTGATCCTAAAAGTACTGACGCGAACAAAAGTGCAAATTTCATGAGCCCCCCCTAAAAACATTAACTCAAAACCTTAAAACACTAATTTTATAATCTCCTGGATCTTTTCCTCGGACTTGAAAGCGTTTTTACTCGCCAAAGCCGTGCTTACGCAGCCTCGCAAATGTGCCTTTAAAACTTCCGCTTCAGTCGCGCGTAAACCGGCCGATGCCGCCTTTAGTTGAGCAATGATATCAGGGCAATATCTTCGATCGAGGATCATTCTCTCGATCCCTTCGATCTGCCCTTTGACTCGATTAAGTCTTTTAATGTGCTCCGAGTGATCCGGATGTTCGTTTGCAACCGAATTAACGGTTTCCACTCGCGGTTTCTCTCTTTTTCCTTTTACTCGCGCAGTCTGTTTTTCTAACATCGCTCGTCATCCATCCTTGAAGTGTCTTGCCGACATTTGACAGATACCCTACGGGGGCATAGTTTCAGAGTCAAAAGACTTTTATGAGGGGGAAGATGAAAAGTTTTAAAATGCTTTTGGCACTCGGGGTCATTGCTTTATGTGGACAGCCATCATCGGCGCACGGCACGAAAGAAAGTCGGGTCGAGATCGAGCCAGTCGTGACATCGACCATTGCGGGAACGACTCAGTATGTATTTCAGCTTTTCGACACGAGTAAACGTGGTCTCGTCGGTGACGCGGAACTCAACATTTCACATGAAAAGAAACTTCATCTGATTGTTTACGATCCATCTCTCGGCGAATTTCAACATGTCCATCCCGAATTTGACGGTACGAACTGGCTCGTGACATTGGAATTTGCCGTGAACGGAAATTACTGGGTTTGGGCGCAAGGTGAACTTGCGGTCGATGGCGAAAAATTTTCTTCTTCTACTAAGCTCGATGTCACTAATGGAGCCGCGGCG
>JAXMMN010000002.1:0-2869 GCA_034366485.1 Bdellovibrionales bacterium | reverse complement strand
ACGGCCGATGAAATCGCCAACTACGCCGACTTCTTCAGCTTTGGTACCAACGATCTTACGCAAACGGCCCTCGGGCTTTCGCGGGATGACTCGGGCCGATTCTTATCGACCTATGTTAACGAAGGCATCTACAAGCAAGATCCCTTCGTCTCGATCGATCAAGGCGGCGTTGGCAAGCTTGTCACAATGGCGACAACTTTGGGTCGCGGCGTAAAGTCGAAACTCAAAGTTGGTGTGTGTGGCGAGCATGGTGGAGACCCCGATTCGATTCAGTTCTTTCAGAGTGCTGGATTGGACTACGTCAGCTGTTCACCTTACCGGGTGCCCATTGCTCGCTTAGCGGCCGCTCAAGCTGCGATCGCACAAAAGTCGGGTGGTAAAGCCGGAAGCGGGATGCACTAATGAAGAAGCAGTTTTGGATCGCTTCTGTCGTCGTATCAGTGATTGGACTTGTGACGGTGCTGCTGCTGCCTCAGCTTCAAAAGCGGCAACTGAAATCGGATCTCAGCCTTTTGTGTTCGGCGCACGAACGAGCGGAAGTTTCGATGAAGGAAAAAGGTCTCACGGAACTTGATCCCGAACTGACGGTAAAGATGTGGAATGAAATTGAAGCCGGCATGAAGCATCCCGAGATGATTATGGCTGTAAAGGCGATTGCGATGGCTTCGCCTGAAATCAAATACTCGTTGTATCAGCAGGCTGCGGCTGAAAGTGGACAGTCTGGTTGGGAATGCCCGGCAATTCCCCGCCTACTGGGGCTCTAGCTGCTAGCGCGGGATTGACATAGGTTCCGTGCAGACGGTCCCAAACATTCGTGTAGAGCCCATAGTTCCCCTGAACATTCGAGTGATGGAACCCGTGCACCGTCGGGGAATTCAATAAGTTAAATGGAAATTTGGAGCGAAGTGGTTCTCGGATCCAGTCGTAGTTTCCGTGCCCATACACATTGTTGAAAAATGCAATGAATGTGAAAATCACATAGGCTTTCGGATGAATAGGGAAGAGAAACGGAAACGCGACGGCAACCAGCACGTTGATGACAGTTTCGACCGCGTGAAAGGACTGCGACGTCAGTGGGGTTGTTACGCGGCTTCGGTGATGGATAACGTGGAAACGCGAAAACAGTGGCTTGAGATGAAGTAGCCTATGTGTCCAGTAGAAATAGACGTCGTTCAAAGCGACCATTAAGAAAACCGAAAAGAAGAAGTATCCCCAACCGTACTTGTCGATGTCCATGTAGACCAGACCAAGCTGATGTTCTTTGGCTAGGTAAAAGTTCAAACCTCCGAGGCCAAAGATCAACGTAGTTAAAAGCGCATACTTCAACTCGAAAGCAATTTGCCCGCGGAAGATGGCTTGCGAGTTGACGACAAATCCAGTCAGACGTTTTTTTAAAGCGATCCAAGTCGCAACGTAGTACCCGCCGGCGATCAGCACATAGCGGGCAGTGAGTATGGCGACAATGGTGAGATACTTTTCAAAAATCATTAGCAGGGGCCAGAATCAGTCAGCGACAGTTCGTAAATAAGTCCGTTCTCTTCATCAACGATCAAAAGTCCCATAAAACTTACGCCGCAGTAGCTAGAGGAGCCGCTCGTGAAGCCAAAAGTGACGCCCTTCATCTCGGAGAGTTCTTTGAGGATGGTTTGTCCAAGTCCGCGTCGGCGACGAGCCCGCTCACGCCCGTCTTCCCAGTCGTCGTCTGATGCGAAGAGATCTTGGGCTGCAGGCAACTTCATTGTGCCCCACGCAGTCATGTCTCCGAAGGCAATGTCCTTTGATTGGAGATCTCGAACGAAACCTTCCTCGCGAATGAATTCTTCTGAATCCGAATACCCACTGCCTTCCATAGCGAGATTCAGGACCATCTCGTCTCCGTTTTCACCGATTTCTGTGTGGACTTGGAGACCGAAGGCCATTGTCGCCAGTAAATCGACTTTTCGTTCGATTTCTTTTTTTCGAGCTTCGCCTTGAAGTGCGGCGTTAGCTTGTCCCAAACTGAATGTTGAAACGAGCGCGAACAAGGTCGCTACTCGGAAAAGACCTGAAATCATAATCGCTCCTTCGCAAGCGTGTTTGTTTGAATGGGATTAACTAACTATTCTGTGGTGCTGTTAACCCGTTTATTTTGTCGAAATGAAAACGATTCTGAGCATTTTGAGGTTGCAACGCTTGAGCGGGGCACCATTTTACAACCCAACCGGAATCCCTCATTGCCGATTCAAAAACAACGCCCCAAAACAGATTCAGAGCCGTTTTCTGGCACTTGGATTTACCCGATTACTTTTTCACAAGCTGGCCTGATCGAATCAATCAGGTGTCTGGAAGGTGTTTGGCGTTGGCCCCATTTCTTTTTGCGTCGAAACCGAGAATGAAGAGTCTTCCCATTTTTCAGTCGGAAGCCCGAACCTTTAAGGCAACTAGTTGGTTTTAGCTGGATTTCCGTGGTGTCAATCTTTGTCACTTTTCTGAGCCAGGCTTCGACGGCCATGCAATCCAAGATGGTCGGGCGAAGTGACGACTTCGTTGGCACCGCGCTTGCGATCAATCGGGCCGGATCCCAAGGTATGGGACCGGAGGAAAATAGTATGTCGTCGTTCATTCAATCGATTTCTGAAGCATTTAGCCACGGTGGGTTCCTTATGTGGGCCATCGTTCCCGTCCACATTGTTACCTTAGCGATCATCGCTGAGCGCGTCCTCGCACTTTATTTCCGTCGCGACTTGAACCAGAAAAAAGTCGTTCAGGTATTTGAGGATGATATTCGAAAAGGCCTTTTAGATAAGGTTATGTCGAAAGCGAAAGCTGCGGCTGATGAACCTATCGCAGTTGTTGCTCTTGCAGGTGCGCAAGCGACAATGGATCTCGC
>JAXMMN010000001.1:0-13709 GCA_034366485.1 Bdellovibrionales bacterium | reverse complement strand
CATGATCTCCGTCGGCCGATTTGCCAAAGAGAGAATTTTGGATTCCTACGGCACTCTTGGCGTGCGAAATTTTAAAGTTTGGGGATATCCAAACTGGCGTTTATCGGTTTCTAAGCCTCTCGAGTCCTACTTTCGTGAGATTCAAATTCAGGATCTCGAAACGATCAAAACTTTGTTTCCTGAAATCAAAGCCTACTCTCCAATGGCAAGATACTGGGGACCGGAAATTTCCTTTCTTGGTAAAACCATTTCTCAAGATCTCAATATGTTGGGTGTGAATGAAAATGGCATCGGGTTAAACCAGTATGAAGTGGCCGTTGGCCGACCACTGACGGCACTGGATATGATAGATCGAAACAGCGTTTGTGTGATGGGGTCGGGGCTCGCAGATCAGCTTGGTGTTGATCACGCGATGATCGCGACCGTGGGTGATAAGCCGCTGGTGTTCATCAAAAATCGCAACATGCGCTTTGCCTGCAGGCTAGTGGGGATCTTGAAGCAGAAAAAATCTTCTGGCGAAGGGCGCTGGGACAAGCCTGGTTTCGAATTGTTTTTGCCTCACACGTTTCTTCGGGCCGTTCGAGGGGAATCGACAAATTCAAACGAGGGCGATTTGAATCAGGTCCTATTTGAAGTGAACGACGGGGTCATTCCTGATGTTTTGGCCGATCGAGTGAAAGAACACTTTGTACGAAAATATGGAGAAGCTGGTGAATTTCGCGCGGAGGCGAATGCGAAGGTCATCAACCAGATGCGCAAGTTCTTAGAGATTTTCAATTTCCTTCTCATCGGAATTGCGTTTGTAACATTGATTGTCGGTGCGAGTGGCGTCACAAACATGATTCTGGTTTCTCTTTCGGAGCGCCTTCGAGAGCTTGGAATACGTCGCGCGGTCGGCGCAAACTCCAAACACCTTAGACAGCTGGTCATCGGAGAAAGTTTGACGTTGTGTTTGACGGCCGGCTTCGTCGGACTTGTCTTTGCGCTGGGTGGCCTACACGTGGTACTCTATTTCACTTCGTTGATCTTTCCGAAGGTTCCGTTTGAATGGGTGTTTGATCCGCTAGCGATTGGCATCAGCCTCATCGCGATTCTGGGCGTAGGTGTCTTGTCTGGGCTGTATCCAGCGTTGCGGGTGGAACGGCTAGATGTTGTAAGTGCATTGCGTTCAGATGGTTAGAGCAATGTTTTTCTAGCGAAAAGACCTTCTAAGTCCCAGCGGTACAACGACGAGGCGTAGCAATTCAAATAAGTAGTGAAGTGCGATCGCAAGAAGTGCTGATGGAAGAGCGCCCTGTAGGATCATCGCATTGTCGTTGAGCGCGAGGCCAGTGACGATGGGTGTTCCGTACCCGCCGGCTCCTACCAAAGCCGCAATCGTAGCCGTGCCGACGCTGATGATTGCGGACGTCTGGACACCCGTTAAAATCGACGGACTTGCCAGAGGAAGTTCTATCTTCGTGAGGCGCTGAAGTGGGGTAAGGCGCATGGTTCGCGCATACTCGATTGTTTTCGAATTGATTTCTGTTAGCCCACGAAAGGTGCCGGTAATCACAGGTAGGAGTCCATACAACGTCAAAGCGAAGAGTGCGGGCGCACTTCCGATCCCAATGAGCGGTACCAAGAAGCAAAGCAGTGCGAGCGACGGTATCGTTTGAAAAAAACTAGTCGCGGCAAGCACCACTTGTCCTAGAAGGCGGTTTCTTGAGGCAGCAATGCCGATGGGGAGACCAACAAGAATAGAAAGTCCAATCGCAATCGAAATAAGTGAAAGGTGCTCTTTGGTCCGGAGCCAGATTTCATCCAGCATCAGAGTTGACGATTCGACTGTGTCCTCGTTCAAAAATGAACCCGCAACGGTGGCAAAAGTTTGTTTATCAATATCAGCTTTTGCGTTTAGCTTTTGCATTTGCCGATTATCAATCTGCCCTTCCAGGGTTGTGAGCGTCGCCCAAATATGAGGGCTTTTCTCTCGGAGAGCGCTGCGCGCTAAGATCACTGCTGCATACTCGGGAAAGTATTGGAGGTCGTCTTCGAGCAGAATCAATTGAAGTGATTCGATTTTAGCATCAGTCGAATAGACTTCTGCCACGTCGATTTCCTTGGCTTCGAGTGCATTGTAGACGAGTGCTTGACTGACCTGGCGAACTTGCTTCTGCGGTAAATCGAGATTGTAGTGTCTAATGAGACCTTTTAAGCCATCTGATCGTTCTGAGAATTCATGTGAAAACGCGAAACGCAGTCCAAGATCTGATCGACGGAGATCGGAAATTTTTCCGAGCTTGAGTCGCTCTGCCGTACTTTGTCTAAGTGCAAGACCATAGGTGTTGTTAAAACCAATGGAGCGGCTGATCGTCATCCCAAGTGGTTTAAGAAGCGAATCGAGATCGGCAGTTCCTTCATTTCCTTTTGTTTTCAATATCGCTTCTCGAATGGTTCCTGTGTATTCGACATAAAAGTCGATCTCACCCTTTTTAAGCGCTTCGTAAACGATGCCTGTCCCGCCAAGCCCGAACTTTCTAACCACGGTAACGTCTGGTAGGCTCTCGAGCTTTCTCGCCAATATTTCAGCTAGAATGTAGGACTCTGTGAATGCTTTCGAGCCAACAGTCACCGTCGTGCCGGCCCGTGCCTGGAAGGTTGAAATTAAGACAGCAAATATTTGAAAAATCAAAAACGCTTTCACGTTTCCGCCATCGACAAAATGCTTTGTGCGGCGATGAATTGGCGAATGTAATCGTCGGCCGGTCGCTTTCTCAATTCATCAAATGAGCCGTGTTGCAGGAGTTTTCCGTTGTGAAGAACAGACACTGTGTCTCCGAGGTAAGCTGCCTCTGCGAGATCATGAGTCACGATAATCACAAGTTTTTTCAAGCTTTGAAAGAGGGTACGAAGGCCGACCTGCAAATGGGCACGGGTGATCGGGTCAAGGGCACCAAGTGGTTCGTCGAGAACGAGAATTTCCGGGTCTAAGAAAAGCGCTCTCATTAAAGACACGCGTTGCTTTTGTCCGCCGCTGATTTGGTGTGGGAATTGATCGAGCACGGATCGTTCCAGGTCGACGGCTGTCAAAAGTTCGTCGGTTCGCGCCGCCATCTTTTCAGCCGGCCACCCGAGGCAGCGCGCTTCAAGTAAAATATTTTCTGCGACGGAGAGGTGAGGAAAGAGGCCGCCATCTTGCACAACATAACCAATGGAAAACCGGCGATTCGGGTTTGGGCCGTCGGTGTCATCATAAATTTCGACCGATCCGCCGTCCGCTTTCAAAGTTCCAAGAATAATTTTGAGGAGTGTCGATTTGCCGCTTCCGCTAGCGCCAAGCAAGATGTGTGTTTGCTTGGCGGCAAGCTTCAATGAGATTTCATCTAGGACTGTCTGCGTAGCAAAAACCTTTGAAAGGTTTCGAATTTCAATCATCGTCCTTCAATAGTAGACAGCGATCAACAGTGAGGTCACGCCTGGATTTTGATCTGTTCGAGAAGTCTTGGACATGAGGATCGTGTGGTTGGCCTCAAGCCCAAGATTTACGTTCGATGTTCGAAAGAGCTTGATCCCGGCGCCCGCACGAAGTGCCCAGCCATTGGCTGTGTCGTCAGTGAAGATAAATGTATTTGTTTGAGCGACCCCGGCAGAGGCGCGACCAAGACCGAAGGTCACAAATGGAGCATTCTTACTTTTTGTCAGGTGATAATTTGCGCCGAGCATAAATTCGGAAAAGAACGCAGAGGATGAACTCGAGTTTTCAAATCCAGTCGCTTTAAATGCGACATCGATATCCCAGTGAGGATCAAGTCCCCAAACAAAACCGAGATGGAAGAGCAGTCCGCTTTTATCCGTGTTGAGGTTTGTGCCCCACGCTGGACCGAAGCCGAGCTTCCACTGCCGAGTGGCTTGCTGGCGACGGGTGCCACGCGTGACTTCGTCTTCAGTGACGTCATCGACCTGGGCATTGCCTTCAGCGCGCGTTTCATTTAGCGCCGAGCGGACGACACGCGCCGATACTGTGTCGAGATCCTCGGCCGTAGACGCCTTCATTTTTGACGTGAACAGCACGCGTTCGCCTTTAAGTTTGTCGACACTCATGATGTAAGAGTTGCCGAGTTTTAGAACTCGCGTGCGAAGTGTGATTTCTGCTTCCTTCGCGTTTGCTGCCAGAGAATAACCGGACTCATTGGATACTGCAGCTTTCACAAGATCATAGACCGAAGCCCGAAGGCTCGCTTCTTCGCCCTCTGCTTGCGGTGGTTGAACAAAAACTGTTTCCGCATGTGCTTGAGCGGCGAAAAGAACCAATAGCAAAGCGGCTGCAGAGAGCAAAACAGCTTTCGCGCGCTGCCAGGTCGAGATGAGTTTCCGAGTTTGAATGTGAGATTGAATCATTTTGCGCTCCTCTTGAACAGTCGGTGAGAATTCATAACGGTAAATGAATTAACAGACGTTGACCAAGAGAAGAAGGCCTAGAGGAGAGCAAACCTGACCTATGTCGAAGTCTTTGTTTCAGGCTTGGAACACCAAGTTCCAAAAATCACTAGAAGCCGATTTCAACGGTTGACCGGAACATTCCTTCGCATCGAACGGCAAGTGCTGAACGGGTATCGATGTTGAAGCGCGTATCAACGGGGTATGGATTTTTAAAATCAAACTGCCTTATGAACGAGTTCAACCAGTCTGTGATATCTGGGAGCCCGAAGCTGTACACTCGCTGTACCTCTTCGAAACTGGTCACGGTGTTTAAGAGAAACGCGCCGCCAATATCGACAGCATTTGGACCGACTGCAATTCCATCACTCTGAAATCCTCGTCCAGTGTCCATCGATAGCGAACCTGCTGGAAGCCCTGGAGGATACCACGTCTCACCTTTGATCGCTGCATACCCTTCGCGAGGCTCCGCTTTGTAGGCATAATCAGAATCCATTCGGTAAAGACCGCCCTCTGCTTTCGCACTCAGCGAGGCTCCGACTCCGTCGCTCAGTTTGTCCTGGCGAAGGCCACGTCGATAAACAAAACGATATGTCCGTTTGTTGAAGCCGACATACCAGTAAATTGCCCCAGAGGCGGAAAGATTCAGTTTTCCCATTCCACCCAGGGCTTCTGTTTTAATTCCAAGTTGAATGCCGATTTCATCCCAACTTTGACGAAGTTGATCGCGATCGGATTTGTTTTTCCGGAAAGCTTTTCCGGTTGAAAATACGATGCTGTCGAGGAGGAAATGAAGAACCCGCGAGAGCCGAGATTTGATGGTCGATGATTTGACCTCTATCGGCGCAGGAGCCTTGAACCCCGCATCGGTTAAATAGTCTGGAATATCAAAATGGATCCGAGACACATTCGCCGGTAGAGAATTTCCGAATCTTCCGTCATTTGAAAACTGAAAAATTCCACGCAGCGGATCGAGCTGCGTGTAGCCGATTTTCCCCAACCGCGTTTCGTCAATTCTAAGTGCAGCGGACGTCTGTGATTTCCCATCTGCGTACGCAAAATGAATTGTTTGATCACTGGTGATGACTTGCGCAAAGTTTTGTACTGTGACTCGCATCGCATCGGCATTTGCGGCGAGTTCGGTGTCCGAGAGATTTAAATTTGGAACACGATACTGAGACTTTAGGAGGAAGGAACTGCCGTCTGGAAGATGAACGATGTATTTGGGTTCCGTCTTTAAGCCAGCAAACGTGACTCTCACGCTAGAGGGATGGCTATAGGATTCCGTTTTCCACGGAATGCCATTGTACTCGGTGTGAAATGAGATCTGCCTCGCGCGTGGCGGTGGGTCGACTTGGGCACGACCTTCCATAGGTTGGCCAAGACTTGAAATGGCAAATATCGCGAGCAAAAACAACATTCGGCGAATCACTTTTAACCTCGAAAATCGGCCTGGCGTACAAAGAGTCCTTAAAGGATCCGCCTTGCGCCACCTCATCTCAGGCGTTTTAATATCAACTCTTGGACCGCGTGCGGGGACGCATTGGCTTTGTCGTTTGGATTTTCAGATGGTGAGACTTACAAAGACGCCCCCTCGCAAGTGCCGGATTTCGGCGCCGCTCAGGGGCACTCTGTCTACCGACTAGGCGGTTTGGACCAGACAGTTAGTACAAATTGACGTGGGTCGAAGTTCCGTCGCCTCTGACATAAAACTGGTCAGTACCCTGTGATTTTTTTAGAACCGAGCTCATCGACCACTCGAGTCCCAAATCGAGGCCAGGGATGGGGTTAGCCATCGTGCCCGTGTTGAGAGGTTGGCCAACGGTGACTTTGCTATTGAGCGTAAAGCCCCACGACACGTTGATATTGGTGGGAATAATTGTGGCGTTGGCTAAAAACTGCCCGCGACCGCCAAGACTTCCGCCGTGATGAAAAGCGACGGTGTAGGTATGAGAAATGACGGTCATCCCATACAGATTTTTTGCGGCGACGGTGTAGCTTTTAGCGGCGGGTCCCTTCCAGGTTTCCATTTCGGTCCAATTTGGTTTCGAAAGTGGAAGCACAGATACGGTTTGTGTTTTCACATTTACAACTGGCTGATTGTTGCGAATGAGTTCCCAAAGTTTCTGGCCAAGAGTGACCCACTTTTTTACGTCGCCAAGGTCGGTGAAGAGATCGGTGAGGGCGCCGCCAATTCCGCTACCAAGATCGCCGGCAGAGTTTGTTGCTGTGGTAGGATCGTTCGCAGTTCCGTTGGCGATCAGCCATTCGGTCGCGAGTAACTCAGAAGACGAAAAACTTCGCGCATCTTCCGTGACGGTGACGTCCGTGATTTCGAGATAGCTATTAAGTTCCGTCTGATTACGAATGCCGATTTTTTTGGCTGCTTCGGGAACATCCTCGATCGGTATGTTTACAGGAGTGTTCGCCGGCTCGGCGAAAGCGTGAGCCGCAAAAGTGCTCGCGGTTAAGAGTGATAGAACTGCGAAACCGAACTTTCGAATCGGACATGTATTCATAAATCCCCCTCTGAGCTGGGATTTGAAGCGCCTTCAGATGCATGAAGCAATGAAACGGTTTTGGGCTGAAAACGTTTCTTAACGCAGCGCCGATGGGTGCGCTGGCCGCCGTTTAAATCGAGGAATGCTTAAAAATTAGGGTGATTTCTTCTTAGAGGCCGGTCCGCGCGGCTCTTGATCGTAGGTTTCGTTTTCTTTTTCGATCGCCATTGAGCGCTGGCGATCTCCTTCTTCTGTCAGTGCCAGGAGCGCTGGTTCGAAGGCTCGGCGATCGAGCCGATACTGTTTGCCTCGGTAGGTGATTTCTCCGGACGAACAAAACGTCAAAGCGTCTTCCTCATTGCCGCGTGGAATGACCTTGATTCGTGCGCCATCAAGATCGGCCTGGCTGCGAATGGGTTTCATTTTCTTTAGTTTCACACGAATTTCGTCGAGGTTCGGGTGACTTGAGCAAAAAACAAATTCCGCATGATCTTCAAGCGGCACCGGTGGAGTGAAAAACTGCGTCGATGGATCGATGTAGAAGACGGTGTAACCGGGGCACTGAAGTAAACTTGCGGGACCGCGTTTTGATTTATCGCCAGCCGTCGACGTCGTTTGTGCGCCGGGAATTTCGCCGTCTGCAATCTTAGCAGCTTGAACTTGTTCGGCAACTTCTTCGGGTGACGTGATGATCTCCTGTGTGACGCCAGAGGTAGAACCGGAGCTTGAAGTACTTGTTGAGCTTTCCAGTGAGCCGCAACCGGCAGAGAATAGAACCAATATCGGAAGGATCCCAGCGAGTCGTGCAGACGAATACCGTGGACTGTTGTTCATAAATCCTCCCTTCCTTATTCTGACTTGATTATCGCGTCTTCTCAAGGTGGGGAGTGAATAAACAAAAGCCACGTCTCGACCTTGGTCGACAGACGTGGCTTTATGTTGGAGTTCGCTTGGCGAAACTACCTGTTCAGCTTACTTTGCAGCCGGATTTTTTACCCAGCTATTGCACCAGCCCTTAGAGGCGACCATTTTATTTGGAAAGAGTGAGCAAGGGGCTGCGGCTTCAGTTGTTACTTTGCCGCCGTTGAGAAGAAGGCAATTTGAGCAAAATTGTTTTGCGCCTTCTGCTCCCGCCCGTTTCGCCCACTTTTTCGTGTCAACTTTGGTGGCATCAGCGTGGTAGCCGAGTGCTTTCGCAGTTGGGTCGGCTTTTTCGTCGACCATGGGAAGTTTCGCGCCTTTTGCGGCTTGAGCAAAGACCGTGGATGGAGCAATTGCTTTTCCGAGGAAAGCTGCGCCAGCGACGGTTAGTGTAGAGAACTTAAGAAAATCACGACGTGTATTTGACATTGAAATGCCTCCTAGTGGCTTGCGGCCATTATCATCTTGTTTTCATTTGCTGTCACGGTGAATGACATTTCGTCGGCTGATGAAAGTCGTAAGTTTCAGAATTTCTTCGACCGCGTTAGGGATTGTCAGTTCCCATTTCCTCCTTGAACCTACTCAATATGACGGCACCCGCTACTTTAGACCTCAACGCCCACTTGGTTCGTGTCAGTAGAAGCTTTGCATTTTGTATTGCTCGTCTGGAGGCGCCGCTCAATCGGCAAGTGGGCCTTTCGTATTTGATTTGTCGGATTTTGGATAGCGTAGAGGACGCGCAATGGCTGGATCGAAACCTTCAAGCAAAGGCTTTCGAGGAATTCATTTCGTTTTTGAAAATGGATATCATGAGTGACATAGCCCCTGTCGAGCAGTGGGCAGAGCGGGTGATTGGCGAGACCAAATTGCCCGAGCACGAAATTCTTCTCATGAAGGATGCAGGTCTTGTCTTTCAAGCATTGTGGAGCGAGCGGCCGCGAGTTCGCGAGGCCATGGTACGTCCAATTGAAAGCATGGCTCGCGGGATGATGGAGTACTCGGGTCTTCAGGCGAAGCTGTCGGCGGGGCAAAACTTCGCGATAAAATTAAAAAATCTTGGAGATGTGAATCGATATTGTTTCTTTGTCGCTGGCGTTGTCGGTGAGATCTTGAACGGACTTCTGAAGCTTCTTGCTGAAGATCGCGGTGTCCGTGTTGCGACGTCTTTGGTGGAGGGCTTTAGATTTGGTCTCTTCTTGCAAAAAGTGAATTTGCTGAAGGATCGAGACACCGATCTACAGGAAGGGCGCGACCTTGTTCCGTCTCGCTTCTTGGTCTTTCAAAGTGCATTTCAGGATGCGAGAAAAGCATTTTCCTACCTCTCATCGATCCCGGTTATCTTTGAAAGCTATCGCTTGTTTTGTGGGTGGTCTCTATTTTTGGGGCTCGCGAGCTTGCCGCATATTGCAAGTGGAAGAAAAATTGGCCGCCTCGAGACGTTGGCATTGCTGGCAAGTGTTGAATCTCGCGTGAATTCGAATATCGATCTCGAAGCTCTATTTGAAAAGTATCTGAACGAAGCAGTTGGTTCTGTCGACCATGAACCGTCTGACGCTGCCACCGTTCGCACTGATGTAAGTGCAAGTTTGATTGAAGACTACCGACGTAACTATGTTGGCGTCGCCAACGATGAAGAACTTCAAGAGTTGGTAGAGGGACGTTTATCGTGAGTGCGTTTTTTCTTTTATCTTTGACAACGTTGTTGACGATTGTGAATCCGCTAGGGGCACTCGCACCATTTTTGGCGATGACGCATGGTGAATCCCTACAGAAAAGGCGGCGCACGGCACGTCGAGCAGCGCTGGTGTCAAGCGGCGTACTTGCAGGCTGCGCGGCCATTGGCGGTTTCATTTTTCGCTTTTATGGAATCACTCTCCCGGCGCTCAAGGTTGCGGGTGGAGTGTTACTATTTTTCGTCGCGTTCGACATGATCAACGCGCGGACTTCGAGAACTAAGTCCACTGAAGATGAACAGTTGGAAGGTGCAGCAAAAGATGAGATTGCGGTATTTCCGTTGGCGATTCCTCTTTTGTCGGGACCGGGATCGATTGTTTCAGTTTTCATGTTGTCGGATCAAGCCAAAGGATGGATGCGGGATCTGTCATTGTATGGTGCGATTTGTATTGTCGGCCTCTTAAGCTATTTGGTCTTAAGTGAAGCTCATCGGATTACCGATCGCATCGGACAAATCGGCATGAATATCATCTCAAGATTGATGGGCTTAGTCTTAGCGACGATGTCTGTGCAGTTCATCGTCGACGGAATGACCGCGGCGGTCAGGGCGTCGTTCCCGATGCTGGCCAAGTAAATTACCGCTCAACGCCAAAGATCAAATAGAAGATCAAATCAGAGATCGACGACCCGATACGCCATTCCCCCAAGACCATCGTAGACAACAACGACAAGTGTTGTCGGTCTGCCGGTTGGTGCAACGGACGGTGGTGTCCAAGTATTCGTCTCCGACGGCGAGAGCCTCGCAAACTTCATGAGTCCATCCGTGTGAAAGTAGGTCACTCTCAGGGATTCAGTTCGCGATGTGATAATTCCTTCGGAGCTCATGGCCTCATATGAGGCAGGCGCACTTGTTTGAACACTGAGTGTCACATCAGCTGTCGGAAGCACCGTCAATGCAGAGCCATTGCCTAAGACAGAGGTGATCGAAGGGTTGAGGTTTGCCGTCGTTTTGTTCGAAATCGCAATTCTCTTGTAAGCTCTTACGACTTTGTCGCCTGCCTGAAACCGAAGGCTGACAAGGTAGCCAATGCCATTGAACAAGTCCGTTGTGCCACGTCCAGTGGTGAGCCCCGTTGGAACAGTGACAGTGAAAGATGGAGTTGATCCGGTGAGTGAAGGTGTCCCAAAAACCTGAGAGTTGTTGGCGACCGCGCCAGGTGTGACCGCGGGAATTGAGAGATCCACTTTGAGCGGGCTTTGATCGCAAGTAGGTTCTGCGCCAAAATTTATTCCAGGATCTGGGCAGGCGGATCCAGTGATCGTCACAGTGCGCCCACCAGAACCGGTATCGCTGAGTATTGGAGTTAGAGTGACAGTCGCGGGGAGTGTTGAGATCAACACTTCCGGTTTATCGGCCTGGATTCCAATGACGCGAAAGCTGTCGAGCTTTTGGTATTTTGGAAAGTTCTCGTTGGCGCAGCCAAGAGCGAAAACCGAGACTGCAAGAGAGAAAAAGGGAAGCTTTAAACTCTTCATTAAAATTCTCCTCGGACGCCGATTGTCGGTAAGATGCCTAGGCCCATCACGTCTTCGCGTTGAGAATAGTCATAAGAATAGTCAACGCTCTCGACGTTTTTTTGATTCAATATGTTTTGCACATCTGCATAGGCAGCAAGAATCCAGGTGTCGTAAACCCATTTGTATTCGCCGCGCACATCAAGCTGAGTGAAGGAGCTTTTGCGTTCCGAGTAAAAGGCGCCTCTGACAGGAACGTATACATCTTGATCAGCGTCAAAGACACCACCCGTGACGGGAGTTAGCGGAGAGCCAGTAACATACCGGAACCTACCGGTGAAGACCCACCTTTGCCATGTCTCTGGACGATAGCTGGCTAGCAAGTTGAGATTGTGAGTTTGGTCAAACGCCGATGGAAATTCACTTTGACCGGGCTGCTTTCGCGTTGACTGCGAAAAGGTGTAGTTGGCGCCGACCGAACCTTCAGAGAAGGAATACTTCCACGAGACTTCAGTTCCATAGATAGTTCCGGCGCCGTCGTTATTGAAGTTCTCGCTGACTGAAGAACCATTCCGTTCAACTTGCGCGGAACTTCTAACAACCAGACGATCGAGCGATTTATAAAAACCGCCGACAGAAAGAGTTGTTCCTGTGCTGGAGTTTTCTTTGAAATCCTTTTCCCAGCCCAGATTCAAATGTAGCGCTCGAGGACTCTTGAGTGATGGATTTCCAAACGCGTCGCTGGTTTGCTGGCCAGAAGGGGGTTGATAATAAACCCCTGTCGCCAGTCGATAAGTGACACTTGATGTGGGCATCAGCCGAAATGCCAGTCTTGGTCCGAGAAGCCATTCTTTCGTTGTTCGATTGGAGTCAACTCTTAGCCCGGGAATAATGGTGAGCGAGTCTGATACCTTCCAAAGGTTTCGATTGTAGAACCCAGTGAGATGGGTTCGATCTTTCACCGACGCTTCTTTTGTCGGGCCGACACTGATCGGTGTTCCGACTCCGCCGGCACCGCTGACTTCTGGCAGGCGAATTCCAATTTCAAACCAGGTATAGTCGTTGTCCCACCCAAAGTAAGACTTAAGATTTCTATCCTCCCTGTTCCAGTGGGTAAGATACTCTCCACGAGTGGTGAGACGATTGGCATCAAGACGGAAATAGTTGTCGCCGACATCGACCAATATCGAATCTTTTCCGACTCCTATCGAGGTCGAAACCTCGTCCTCATTTTCAAGCTTGCGATTCCAAGCGGTGATGATGCGAAAGAAGTCCGTCTTGTTGCTAAAGCGCCCGCGAAGAGCGGGATCCTCGTTGATCGGGTCTTTGAACACTGCTTCAAGCTGGTCCATTGAGCCAAGGGCAGTGACTTTAAGGGAGTCGGTCGAATTGATCTTCTCCTCGTAGATAGTCGACAGATCGGCAAAGCTTGGGGCTGCTGTGAAGCCGAAGCTCTCTTGCTGTTCAGCAATCTTTTTTATCACGGCGCCGATGTAGGAGTAGCGACTGGAGATCAACAGCGATCCTGTCGGGGAGACTGGCCCCTCTGCCATGAAGCCAGCATTGAAAATATCTATGAACGCTTGTCCCGACCAGAAATCATTCTTGGGCTTTCGTGAGCGAAGTCCAACATGCCCGCCGAGGGCTTGACTGAATTCCGGACCGTAGCCGGCACCAAGAAGGCTTACGCTTTCAATTGAATCCGGATAGAGCACTGACGATAGTCCGCCGAAATGAAAGATAAGTGGAATTGTGTGTCCGTCGAGATTGTAGCGCGTGTCTTCAGGTTCAGCACCTTGCACGATAATTTGTGATGTGCCAGCGTTTGCTCGATTCACGCCGGCTAGATTTTGGATCGCCTTCACTGGATCGCGATTAGCGCCTGGTGCAAGTAGAAAATCCTCTGGCTTCAAGATCTGCTCTTGGTCATCACGTTTTTTTGTTTTTCCCACGACGACGGTTTCAAATCCCGAGTACTGAATTCTTTCGATATAAAGTGGCCCCAAGTCAGAACTTCCCGAAGACCAATCAATGGCCCGTTCAAAACGCTGGTAACCGGTGAGGTTGATCACGATTTGTCTTTTCAATCCGCTGGGCTCGCTTTCGGCTTTGTCATCTACGGAAAATTCAAAGGTCCCATTTGCAGCAGAAGTGGCTTTCAATTTTTCGGGCAAAAGGAAAACGTTCACGTCGGCCAAGGGACGTTTCGTTCCTTTCTCTAGCACCTTTCCGGTCAACACACTGGCGGAGTGCGCTTTCGCGATGAGGCCAGGTGCGACGAGGCTGAGAGCTGTAATAACGGTCGAAATGATGAAAACTGGAAAGCGTTGTTTCATTGTTAGGACCTCAGCTCGAAGCGATAGGTATAGCGAATTTTTACCGCAACTTTTTGATTTTGTACTCTTGCAGGTTCGAATTCAAAAAGTTTGATGGCATTGATCGCAGCTTCGTCGAGGCCATAGCCAAGGCCACTGATCAGTTTAACATCGACGACCATTCCGTCTGCGTTAATGAGCAAATCAAGTACGATGGGGCCTTCGACTCTTGCATTTCGTGCCGCATCGGGATACGGCGCTCGAACTTCTTTTTTTATGCGCGGCATCTGGGTTACCAGAAATTCGTCAGTCGGTATCGGGAGTGCGTCGTCGTTTGTAGCTTTGAGATTATCAAATTCCTTTG